>JAUSPT010000001.1 GCA_030652805.1 bacterium
AGGGCTAACTCCCGAACTCTTCAGACAATTTGATTTGCCACAAACAAGATCGCCTTGATTATTATTTTTATTTCGTTCAAATTTATTCGCTGATTTTCTCATCTAAATTTTCTCATTACTTTTTGTAGCTAAACTGTTACCAACAAACAGTGCTTCCATTCAAGTTAGAAATGACGAAAGATATAATAACTGCGCATGCAGGATTAGGTTTACTTGGAGAATTTGCAGCAGGTTTAAAATTACTGGAGCTAACGGACAGATATCTGCCGGGGCCAGGCAGCGGAGCAGGATATAAAGCTCATGAGTACATCTTTCCACTGATTTTGATGCTCAATGGAGGCGGGAGAAGTTTGGAAGATCTCCGACAGATAAGAGAAGATAATGGACTTCGGAAGATTTTACCTTTAAAAAGAGTTCCTTCCTCAGACGCAGTTGGAGATTGGTTGAGGAGAATGGGAGAGAAAGAAGGTCTTAACGGGCTTGAGAAAGCAAACAAGATACTGCTAAAGCGGGGAATGAAATATGACGGGCTGAAGAAATACACACTGGATATAGATGCTACAGGCATTATAGCGGAGAAAGAGTCAGCAAAGAAAACTTATGAAGGATTTAAAGGATATATGCCAATGACAGGTCATATAGCGGAAAATGGTCTGATATTGGGAGACGAGTTCAGGGAAGGGAATGTGGGGCCTTCAGCCATGAATCTCGAATTTCTGAAGTACTGCATAAAACAAATGCCAAAAGCAAAGGGAGTTGGAGCGGTTAGATCTGATAGCGCCGCATATCAAGCTGAGATTGTAAACTACTGCGAAGACAACAATATTTCATTTGCCATAGGCGCTGGTTTAGACAAAGCAGTGTTGGAAGCTGTAAAAACAATTCCAAAAGAAGATTGGGAACCTTATCAGAACGGGCATATTGCCGAGACGGTTCATTGCATGAACAAAACTAAGAAAGCTTTTAGGCTCATAGTAATACGGAGACCCTCTCAGAAGGAAATGTTTGCATACGAAGACACTGGTACAAAATATACTGCAATAGTCTCCAACAAGACAGAATCAGCAGAAGAGATTATAGAGTGGTACAATCAACGTGGAGAATGCAGTGAAAACAGGATAAAGGATCTGAAGATAGGATTTGGCATGGAAAGAATGCCTTGTGGACAGTTTGAGGCAAATGCTGTTTTCTTTAGAATAGGTGTCATAGCGTATAATACTTACAAATTGTTTGTTCTGCATGCTCTGGATAGATCGTGGCATAAACATCAGGTACAAACAGTGCGATGGCGATTGTATCAAATAGCTGGAAAGATTGTATATCATAGTGGACAAATCTTCTTAAAGGTGAGAAAGGCTTTATGCCGGATGTTTAAAGATGTTCGTCTGAGAATATGGGAGTTTGCCAATACTTAGGATACAGATTAGGAGAAAAGATTTTTGGCCTATACAGGGAGGGGTATGTCTTAAATAGCTGTTATAAGACTTGAGCAGGCATAAATTCCTGAATAAAGATTATTCTCTGTCCTCTGAACTGTTTTTGAAGACTGAAATGACAAAATTTGGAGATATATTTAAATCAATGTCGGATTTTGGGTCAAGCACGATTTTAGTGAATTTTTCCATTTGACAAAGGCTGCAGAATTGAATAAGATTCAGGTGCGTTTTCGATAAGTTGTAAGTCAAAACAATCAACATAGGGGAGAAAAAATGAGGAAGAATTATTTACTGACTCCAGGTCCGACTTCTGTGCCTTCTGATGTGCTTTTAGAATTGGCTAGGCCTATTGTGCATCACAGAACTCCTCAATTTGCCGAGATATTTCGTTCTGTTAATGAAGGGCTGAAATATGTTTTTCAGACAAAAAACGATGTTCTCATATTTGCTTCATCAGGCACAGGAGCTATGGAAGCCAGTGTTGTTAATCTTCTGTCTCCCGGGGATAAAGCGCTGACAATTAGAGGTGGTAAGTTTGGAGAAAGATGGGATGAAATATGTAAGGCATACAACATAGAAACTTTTCCAATAGATGTTGAATGGGGTAGGGCAGTTAATCCTGATGATGTAAGAAAAATCTTAGAAAGAGAGAAGGGAATAAAGGCTGTTTTTGCCACATTGATAGAAACATCAACAGGTATTATGCATGATGTCAAAGCATTAGGCAGTATTGTCAAAGAATTTCCTGCTGTTTTAGTAGTAGATGCTGTTAGCGGGCTTGGAGCGGTTGATATACAGACTGATAATTGGAATATAGATGTAGTAGTTGCCGGTTCTCAAAAGGCGTTAATGCTGCCTCCTGGATTGGCGTTTGCAAGCGTAAGCAATAAAGCATGGGATTTGGTAGAAAGTTCTAAATGTCCTAAGTACTATTGGAGTTTTGCAAAGGCAAGAAAGTCCCTAAAAACTGATCAGACTTCATATACTCCTGCTGTGTCACTAATAGTTGGTTTAAGTAAGTCTTTAGAGATGATAAAGGAAGAAGCTCTTGAGAATGTACTCGCAAGACACAGCAAACTGGCTAAAGCTACGCGAGCTGCAGTAAAGGCTATGGGGCTTGAGCTTTTAGCTCCAGAGTCTCCATCAGACGCAGTAACGGCTGTTAAGGTTCCACAGGGAATAGATGGTGTGGATTTAGTGAAGAGCTTAAAGAAGAGATACGATGTTATGATTACCGGCGGCCAGGAGCAACTTAAGGGGAAGATAATAAGAATCGCTCATATGGGTTATTCGGATACGTTTGATATTATTACAGTAATTTCAGCCTTGGAAATGGCTCTGGTAGATTCCGGATATAATCTTGAACTTGGGAAAGGTATAAAAGCTGCAGAGGAGGTCCTAAAATGAAGATATTAGTAAGTGATTCCTTGGCAAAAGAAGGGATAGAGATTCTCAAAAATAGTAAGATAGATGTTGATGTAAAAACAAGCATGTCTCCCGAAGAACTCAGAGGCTGCATCAAAGATTATGAAGGTCTGGTTATAAGAAGTAAAACCAAGGTTACTAGTGATATAATTGAATCTGCAGAAAAGTTAAAGGTAATTGGCAGGGCTGGAGTTGGCGTGGATAACGTAGATATACCTGCAGCTACGGAACGCGGTATAGTTGTTATGAATACGCCCGGAGGCAATACTATTTCAGCGGCAGAACATACACTAAGCATGCTTCTGGCTCTTTCCCGCAATATTCCTCAGGCAAATCAATCTTTAAAGAATGGTCTCTGGGATAAAAAGAAATTTATTGGAACAGAGGTGTATGGCAAGGTGTTGGGTATAATTGGGCTAGGGAAAATTGGCACAGAGGTTGCCGGTCGCGCTCAGGCATTTGGAATGCGTATTACAGCATATGATCCATTTATCTCTGTTGAAAAGGCAGATAAACTTGGCATAAGACTTGAGACTTTCGAGAATGTTTTAAAAAAGTCAGATTATATAACAGTTCACCTTCCTCTAACGCCTGATACAAAGTATATAATAAATGATAAAGAATTTGGTTTGATGAAACAGGGTGCAAGGATTATAAATTGTGCGCGTGGAGGCATAATAGATGAGAATGCTCTATGTAGAGCCGTAAAGTCAGGGAAACTTGCAGGAGCAGCTGTGGATGTCTTTGAGACAGAACCTTTGCCGGCGGACAGCCCTCTTCTATTATATGAGAATATCATAGTCACACCACATTTAGCTGCTTCTACTGAGGAGGCTCAGATTAATGTTGCTATAGACATTGCGCATCAGATAATAGACGCACTGCAAAATGAGAATTATTCTAATGCTGTCAATATTCCGAGTATAGATCCTAAGGTGTTCAAAGAGATAAAGCCATATTTTAATCTGGCAGAACGGTTGGGGAAATTGCAGCGCCAGCTGGTTGATGGGCATATAAAGGTTTTGAGAATAGAATATAGCGGAGACGTTACAAACTATAATGTGACTCCTATAACAGTGGCTTTAATAAAAGGTTTGCTGGATCCTGTGCTTAACAAGGTAGTTAATTATGTGAATGCGTCTTTTATTGCGAGAGAGAGAGGAATAAAAGTTGTAGAGAGTAAGACTAGTAAGGCAGAGGATTTTACAAATTTAATCACTATATACACACAAACTAATTCCGGAGAATCTTCAATAGCAGGAACTCTGTTTAGGGAAAATGATCCAAGGATTGTACGTATAAATGATTATCATGTTGATGCAGTTCCTGAGGGGTTTATGCTTGTGTGTATAAATAAAGATATGCCTGGAATAATGGGGAATATGGGAACAATACTTGGTAAGCATAATGTCAATATTGCAAGCATGACACTTGGTAGGAAAAAGCAAGGGGAGCAGGCAGTGACCGTATTTAACCTGGATAATGAACCTCCCAGAGAAATACTAGGTGAAATCGAGAAACTAAAAGAGATAATATCAGTCAAGTTAGTAAGGTTTTGAATGTGAAGGAGTTTGAAAACTTGAAGTCGCATTTTGCGACATCAAGCAAGGAAGAATTCGGTTTGTATAATAATAAAAATGTCAATGTGCTTGAAGCACAAGTAAAGAGGAGGCAACAATGAAGTATTCTCGTCATTCCATTTATATTGTAATGCTTTTAGCGTTAGTCGTAACAGGATGTGCAACGAGAAAGGCATTCGTTTCTACTACAAGACTCGCGGAAATAAATTTAAAAGGGATTAAAAGAATTGCAGTAGATAAAATTAATGGAAATATTGGTCAAAGACTAGCAGATTTAATTACAGTTGCATTATTTAAATCAGATCGTTTCGAGGTAGTAGATAGGGAAAATACTAATAAGATAATAAAAGAGTATCAATTAAATATTGGTGGCGTTATTGATGAAAATACGGCAGTTCAGATGGGTAAAGTTTTAGGTGTTTCAGCACTAGTTTGTGGAAATTCATTAATAGACTATGACACTAATACATGGACAAAGGATGAAGAATATCGTTCAAGCGGCGGATATGACTATACACGCACTAAATATTATCTAAAGCAGATAGCTAAAATCGAAGCAACTTTTCGTATTATTGACTTAACTACTGGTAAACTACTAGTTGCGAAATTGATAACTGAGGAAGCGAGTCATTCAGACTCTTCTTATGATGGGTGGCCACAAGGGATAGATAAAGACATACTTATTAAAAATGCATTGGATAAAACCGCTAATAGTTTTATGAGAATAATTGCCCCGTATAATTACCGTGTTGGGATAGAATTTGCCCGTTCAAAATCATCCGAGGGGAAAAGCGGAATAAATTTTGCTAAGGCAGGATTATGGAATGATGCACTAAAACAGTTTGAATTAGCCGCAAAGAAAACCCCAAATGATTCCAGAGCATGGTACAATTTAGGGCTTGCCTATGAATATAACAACATATTTGATAAGGCAATCGAAGCATTCAAAAAATCAAATGAGCTAAAACCATCCTATGAAAATATGATAGAGATAAATAATGTTAGGCGTATGGAAGCAGATAAGGAAAAGCTAAAAGAACAGGGAGTTAAGGAATAAAATCTAATCGAAAAATGCAGAAGAGAAAAGTCCCAAATCTTTATCAGACAAATTAGAGAAAGAATAATACAAAAATGATATTGTGCAATAAATGTCTGGATTCTGCGGTCAAGCCACAGAATGACGTAATAAAGCAAAGGGACAGGCGTGTGCCTGTCCCCTACACAAGAATTCCGAAGGACGAGATTGCTTCACTCCGAACACTTTCGGGATTCGCAATGACAGAAAAGGGAAAATGACGGATATTGTTAAACAAGATATTATTGAGAAAAAGATATTTTTGATTAGAGATTTAAATGTAATGTTAGATAAAGACCTTGCTGAACTTTATGGCGTCCAAACAAAATCACTTAATCTTGCAGTAAAAAGAAATATAGACAGATTTCCAAATGATTTCATGTTTCAATTAAGCAAAGAAGAGTTTACTAACTTGAGGTTTCAATTTGAAACCTCAAGATGGGGCGGCATTAGATATCTGCCGTATGCTTTTACTGAGCAAGGAGTTGCTATGCTTTCCAGTGTTCTTAACAGCAAAAGGGCGATACAAGTAAATATCGGGATAATGCGGATATTTGTCAATATAAGGAAAGTGGTTTCTGCGAATAAAGAAACGCTTAACAAATTGAATCAATTGGAGGATAAGATTCAATCACACGACGAGAAAATAAGAACGATATTTGAAATTATCCACAAACCATTAGATTCAAAATTACTATCTCCGAAAGAACCATTCTCAAATAAAAAAACAATTAGGGATATTATTCGTTCCTGTGAGGAGTATGTTTACTGGATAGATAAATACTTTTCAAAAGCAGGCATGGATTGGCTTTTAGAATTACTTGATACTAAAAAAGTAAAATTTGTTAAAATCCTGATGACACCAGAAAAAGCAGATGGAAAGTTTATTTCGTCGTATAAGGATTTAAAGAAAGAGTTTAAAAATAATGGCATAAAATGTGATTTGCGACTTATAACCGATAAAAATCTGAAAGCAGATATTCATGATAGATGGATTATTTCAAAAAATCTATGCTATAATATTCCTTCAACTGATACCGTTAGGAGAGGGCAATATAGTGAGGTAAAAAGAACGGCAAATTTTCCACCGTTCAATAATTGGTGGGAAAAAAGCAAAGATGTTTAAGTAAAGCAGAAAGATGAAAGAGAGTTTGATGAAGTCAGTAACAATAAAAGTTCCAGCAACAACAGCAAATCTCGGGTCAGGTTTTGATACGCTTGCTTTGGCTCTGGATCTGTATAATTATGTTACAATTGAATTGGCTGCAAAAACGCATATAGAGGTTGAAAATGAGGGGAAAGACAGTTTGCCTCTTGATGAGAAGAATATAGTATATATTGCCGCAAAGGCTGTTTTTGATATGGCTAAGGTCAAGATGGATGGGTTAAAAATAAAGCTGGTTAATAATATCCCATTAGCCAGAGGATTGGGCGCTAGCGCAGCAGCACGTGTAGGAGGAGCAATAGGAGCAAATTGTTTGCTTGGGAACAGGTTTAGCAAGGATGAAATTATGTCTCTAACTGCAGAGCTTGAAGGGCATCCTGATAATGTAACACCGGCTCTTTTTGGAGGTTTTACGATTTCTTATATTGATAAAGGAGAGTTAAAGTATTTCAAGATTAGTCCAAATGTTAAGTTTAAAATAGTAGTGGTTATTCCGCAGTTTGAGGTATCAACATCCAAGGCGCGTGAAATACTGCCTTCAAAAATTTCGAGAAAAGAAGCTGTGTTCAATATAAGTCGAGCGTGTTTGTTAGTCAGCTCTATTCTAACTGGACAACTTGAATATGTTGGCCCTGGCATGCAGGATATGTTACATCAGCCTTACAGAAAAAAATTAGTTCCTGGTATGGATGATGTTTTTGAAGCTGCTATGAAAAATGGTGCCAGAGGTGTGGCTTTAAGCGGAGCCGGTCCTTCAATAGCCGCTTTTGCAACAGAAAGCTTTGAAGCAATAGGAAAGTCTATGCAAAGAGCTTTTCTGGAGCACAATATAGAGAGCAGATTTCTGGTGACAGAAATTAACAGTAATGGAATAGAAATTATAGATTAAAAATAGGGTGCAAAGGAAGGCGATATGGAACAGAAGAAAAAAAATAAAATTTATATAATTGATGTTACAAATCGAGATGGTGTGCAAACAGCAAAACTTGGTCTGGCAAAGCTGGAAAAAACAATGATAAATATTATGCTCAATGACATGGGCATATATCAAAGTGAGTTTGGATTTCCTCTTACAAAGCATGAGACTAATTATATTAATGCTAATCTTGAACTTGCAGATGTGGGGCTCCTTTCTCCTATAATTCTTGAAGGCTGGAGCAGAGCAATGGCAAAGGATATTGAAGAGTCTTACAAGAATACTAACATTAAGCATTGGAATCTGTCTATTTCAACATCCAAGCAGATGATAGATGGGAAATTCGGAGGGAGGATAACAAGGGATTTTGAGAGTAAAGATAAACCAAGTGTTTTAGGTCTTATGGCAGATGCTGTAAAAGCAGCGAAGAAGCATGGAGCATTGACAATTGGCGTTAATGCAGAAGATGCATCAAGGACAGATATGGAGTTTCTCATTAAATTTGCAAAATATGCCAAAGAGCATGGAGCAGACAGAATCCGCTATTGTGATACATTAGGTTATGATGATCCTTTTTCAATTTACGAGAGAATAAAAACACTTGCAGAGGAAGTAGAAATTCCAATAGAGCTTCATTGCCATAATGATTTAGGGCTTGCAGTGGCATGTTCTATAGCTGGAGCTAAAGGAGCAATAAACGGAGGAGTAGATGCATACATAAATACCACACTTAACGGCATGGGAGAAAGAGCAGGGAACGCAGATATGGTGTCGGTTATTCTTGCTATTAAAAAGTCCTCAGGATTTGGGGGGAACTATAAATTGGACGATAGGATTAAGTTAAAGAAAGCATGGAAAATAGCGAAGTATGCATCTTATGCATTTGGAGTTCCAATACCTGTGAATCAGGTTGCTGTTGGAGAGAATGCCTTTGCGCATGAATCAGGAATACACGCAGACGGCGCTCTCAAGGATAGAAGAAATTACGAATTGTATGATTTTGAGGAACTGGGTAGAGGCGAGCCTGAGGTAATAGATACAGGCAGAAAGATAACAGCAGGGGAGTATAGCGGAGTAAAGGGCTTTAGAAATGTGTATGGAAAACTGGAAATAGAGTTCAAAGATGATAAAGAAGCTGCTAAAGTCCTGGATCTTGTTAGATATGCCAATGTGCATACACAAAAGCCTCTTACTAATGATGAATTGAAGTTC
The DNA here is from genome assembly GCA_030652805.1 of bacterium. NCBI lineage: Bacteria > bacterium. The sequence goes on from JAUSPT010000001.1 coordinate 8,810, forward strand.
ATTGCGCATTATCCAAAACAGGCAAAACAAATAATGACAGTAATACCATGAGGAGAATTGATGAGTAATGTAGCTGTTGTTGGTACACAATGGGGAGATGAGGGCAAGGGGAAAATTATTGACCTGCTTACTGAGAATGCTGATATTGTTGCTCGATATCAGGGTGGAAACAATGCTGGGCACACTGTAATAATCAATGAGAAAGAGTTTACACTTCATCTTATTCCTTCTGGAATATTGCATAAAGATAAAAAATGTATAATAGGTAATGGTGTTGTTATTAATCCGAAAGCATTACTAGCGGAGATTTCCGAATTAGAGAATAAAGGGATTAAAGTAAGTGAGGATAATCTGTATATAAGCAAATCAGCTCATGTAACAATGCCGTATCATATAGTGTCAGAAAAGTTAAAGGAGGAGAGGGATAGAGGCAGGATCGGGACAACGCTTAGGGGAATTGGGCCAACATATGTAGATAAAGCAGCAAGAATGGGAATAAGAATGTGCGACCTTATTGACCCTGACAGTTTTAGAAGAAAGTTAGAAGAAAATTTGGATCAGATCAATGTACTGTTCGAGAAAATATACGGAGTAAAGGGATTTCAAGTAAATGAGATATTTGATGAATATTCCGGGTATATAGAAAAATTAGTCCCATTTGTTAAAGATACTGTTTTTATGTTAAATAAAGCGATAGATAAAGGGGTTAGTGTATTATTTGAAGGAGCGCAGGGGAGCCTTTTGGATGTTGATCACGGCACGTATCCCTATGTAACCTCTTCAAATTCTACTGCTGGAGGAATTTGTACGGGACTTGGCATCGGACCAACAAAGATAGATAGTATTATAGGAGTGGTGAAAGCTTATACAACAAGAGTTGGAGAGGGGCCGTTTCCAACAGAGCTCAAGGGGGATCTAGGAGACAAGTTGAGAAATGCCGGCCCAATAGGCGAGTATGGGAGAAGCACAGGCAGACCACGCAGATGCGGCTGGTTTGATGGAGTTATTACCAGATATTCAGCAATGTTAAATGGGCTGAGTTATGTAGCAGTTACACGTCTTGATATACTTGATGATCTTGACGAGATAAATGTTTGTGTTGCGTATGAATACAATAATGAGAGGTTAGAAGAATTTCCATATCGTGCTGATATACTTCAGCAATGCAAGCCAATTTATGAAAAACTACCGGGCTGGAAGCAGAGCACCGTTAATATAAGAGAATATAGTAAGTTACCAAAAAATGCGCAGAAATACTTAAACAAGTTGTCAAAATTAATGAATGTGCCAATAGCTATAGTCTCTGTTGGACCGCAAAGAAGACAGACGATTTTTATTGAGAAAGATTTCTAGATTAGTATAATCGACATTTTCGGGTCGCTAGCTCATCTGGTTAGAGCACCGGCCTTTTAAGCCGGGTGTGGAGAGTTCGAGTCTCTCGCGACCTACCAATTCGAAAAAAAGCAATTCAACTTGAAAATTCCTGTCTGATTTGGTATCTTGCCAATTATTAAATAAAGGTGTATTAATGATTGATAATAATAGAATAAAAAAGATAAAAATGCTTATCCTTGATGTGGACGGGGTTATGACAGATGGCAGGATTATATGGACTAGTTCTGCTGAAGAGATAAAAATTTTTAATGTACAGGATGGTGTTGGAATAATTTTAGCTCAAAGAGTAGGCTTAAAGGTAGCAATAATATCTGCGCGGGAATCTAAGGTAACTGAGATTCGTGCAAAAGAGCTGAAGATAACAGATTGTTATCAAGTTGTAGAAAATAAACTTATTACATATAAAGAGCTGAAAGATAAATATAAATTGGCTGATGAACAAGCTGCCTATATAGGTGATGATTTGCATGATGTCCCTGTTCTCAGGAGAGTGGGCTTTGCAGTGGCTACAGCAAATGCTCAGGAGGAAGCAAAGCAGGTTTCACATTATGTAACTGAGAAGAATGGTGGCGAAGGAGCTGTACGCGAAGTTATCAACATGATCCTTAAAGCAAAGGGATTATGGGATAAAGCAGTGGAAAAATATTATATATAAGGAGAATAAAGGGTGAAACTAAAACTTGGATTACCAAAAGGGAGTCTTCAGGAAGCAACTGCCAGAATATTTAAAAAAGCTGGATTTAATATATCAACTTCTGAACGTTCTTACTTTCCAATAGTTGATGATAACGAGATTGAGGCCATTCTTATCAGAGCGCAGGAAATGGCAAGGTATGTATATGACGGGGTTCTGGATTGTGGTCTGACAGGAAAGGATTGGATAATGGAAAATGGCGTTCAGGTTGTTGAAGTAGCAGATCTTATATATGCAAAAAGTGGGATGAAACCAGTTAGGTGGGTTTTAGGAGTTAATGATAATTCAGAAATAAAGACAGTTAAGGATCTGGAAGGAAAGAGGATTGCAACAGAACTTGTAAATGTTACAAAGAAATACCTTAAATCACAAGGTGTGCAAGCGGAAGTAGAATTTTCATGGGGTGCAACTGAGGCAAAAGTTCCTGACTTGGTAGATGCGATTGTTGAGCTTACTGAAACAGGCTCATCTTTACGGGCAAATAACATTCGGATAATAGATGAAATTATGACTTCAACAACTAAACTTATTGCAAATAAGGGTGCATGGAAAAACACGTGGAAAAAGAGAAAGATACAGAATCTTGCAATGCTTCTTACAGGTGCACTAAACGCTGAAGAAAAAGTTGGTCTTAAAATGAATGTTGCTCAGAAAGATTTAAAGAATATCATAAAAATACTGCCTGCAGTAAAGACTCCTACAATATCACAATTAGTTGGGGGAAAATGGGTGGCACTGGAAGTAGTAATAGATGAAGATATAGTTAGAAATATTATCCCTAAGTTAAAGGAAGCTGGCGCGCAGGGCATTGTAGAGTATCCACTTAACAAAGTAATCTACTAAAGATGAAATTCTGTAAGCATTTCGTTTTAAGTTTACTTGTTCTTTCCCTGATATCTTTATCAGGTTGTGCAATACTTACTCACAACAAAGATATATCTCCTAATAATTCTGACGCCTATGCACATTATTGTATGGGCACTATATATGAGAATAGAATGGATATTGATAAGGCTATACGTGAGTATGAGAGCACAATACAGGTAGACAGGACAGCAATAAGACCAAGATACATCCTGGCTGGACTCTACGTTAGAAGGGGATTCATTGAACAGGCTATAGAGCAATATAGAATATTATCTAAGTTGGATCCGAAGAATACAAGACTCAGTACAGTTCTTGGCGCTTTGTATTTACATCAAGGACTTACGTACAGTAAAATAGGAGATTATGAACATGCTGTTGTATCCTATAAAAAGTTATTAAAAATATTTAGATCTGATTTAAGCTATTATTATCTTGGGGTTGCCTACGAGCGCATGGGAAAAATATATCATGCAGACAGGCAGTTTAACCGCGCTATAAAATTAAATCCGGATTATGCAGAAGCTTATAATTATTTAGGATATATGTATATAGATAAGGGGAAGAAACTTGATAAATCTATAAAATTAATTAAGAAGGCTCTTGAAATTGAGCCGGAGAACGGCTACTTTGTTGACAGCTTAGGGTGGGGATATTACAAAAGAGGAATGCTTGAGGCAGCAATGTTACAGCTTGAAAGAGCTGTGGAGCTTACTAAAGCAGAAGAAGACGATCCTGTAATAAGAGATCATCTTGGAGATGTATATTTTCAAAAAAAAATGTATAATAAAGCTATCAAGCAGTGGGAAAAAGCGGTAGAATTGGGCGCAGAAGATAGGAAAATAATTGAAGAGAAAATAAAAAATGCAGGGGAGAACTAATATGGACCTTAGATTTAATTATGAACCAAAATCCGGTTATACAAAGGTATTGTTTCCTGATGGAGAATTATTGAATTATATTGAATTCGGTATTATAAAACTTTCTCAAGGAGAACAGTATTCAGAAAATACAGAGGATAATGAGGTTGTCCTGGTTATTCTTAAGGGAAAGTGCGTGATCAGTACAAACATTGTAAAGTGGGGACCGATAGGTGGGAGAAAGGATGTGTTTAGTGGTAAGGCTTACGCTACGTATATCCCCAGACAGAACAGATATGATATTACTGCAACGACTGATTTAGAAGTGGCTGTATGCAAAGGAAGAACTGATTTTGCTGGGGAACCTGTTGTTATAACTCCTGATAAAGTAAAAGTGCGATCTGTTGGAAATGGGATCTGGACAAGAAATGTGTATGATATTATTGATGAGAGAACTCCTGCAGGGTGTCTTCTTGTTGGGGAGACAATAAATCCTCCTGGCAATTGGTCATCATTTCCTCCGCATAAACACGATATTGAAAATCCACTAGAAGAAACAAAATTAGAAGAGGTATACTTTTTTAAAATTCAGCCTGAAGAAGGATTTGGCATGCAGAGACTTTATACAGCACCTGATTCGAAAGATGAAGGTTTTGATGAAGCAGTAGTCTTGAAGAATAATACCGTAACAGTTATGCCAAGAGGTTATCATCCGGTCTGTGCCGCACCCGGATATTCAGTTTATTACCTCTGGATACTTGCAGGGAAAAACAGAAAACTCATTCCCAAAGAAGATCCGCAGCATTCATGGATCGGGAAGAAAGTAAGTTAGGAGGGAGAAATGGACAATAGCGGGTTATTTAACATTAGGAATAAAGTAGCTGTAATAACTGGAGGAGGAGGGATTCTTTGTGGCGAAATGGCAAGGGCTTTATCAAAGCATGAAGTAAAAGTAGCCATCCTGGATCTCAGAGAGGATGTAGCAGTAGGACTTGCTGATGATATTGTAAAACATGGCGGAAAAGCAGTAGGCTTAGCCTGTAATGTGCTGGATAAAGAGAGCATTAAAAAGGCATCTGTCAGGATATTAGAGTTATTTGGAAGAGTGGATATTCTTATAAATGGCGCTGGAGGCAACAGCCCAAAGGCAACTACAGCTAAGGAGACTCTGGAGCCTGAGGATCTAAAGAAAATTGATGTACTGGGAAACAAAAGCTTTTTTGATATGGATCAGGAAGGAGTAAAATTTGTTTTCAATCTGAATTTTCTAGGTACTCTTCTCCCGACCCAGGTATTTGCGAAACTAATGGCGGAACAAGGAGATGGCGGGAATATCGTAAATATATCTTCCATGAATGCGTTCAGACCTTTAACAAAGATTCCCGCATATTCAGCGGCAAAGGCAGCTGTGTCTAATTTTACACAATGGCTTGCAACTCACCTGTCTCCTGTTAATATTAGAGTTAATGCTATTGCGCCAGGGTTCTTTCTAACAGATCAGAATCGTTTCCTGCTTGTTGATGAAAAGACAGGCAAACTTACTCCAAGAGGGGAAACTATAATAAATCATACTCCAATGCGCCGTTTTGGTGATCCAGCTGATTTAATTGGATCTCTTATATGGCTTGTTTCTCCTGCATCAGAATTTGTAACAGGAATTGTTGTTCCTGTAGACGGAGGCTTTTCTGCTTTTAGCGGAGTATAAATAAAATGGAGGAGTTATAGAGTAATGAGTGAATTAAAGAATGTTATTATTGCGCAGTCTGGCGGCCCATCACCAGTAATTAATAACTCTCTCAGGGGAGTTATCGAGACATGTAAGCTGTTTCCTGAGAAGTTCGGCAGAATATATGCCGGATATCATGGAATAGAGGGGATTCTTAAGGAGGAATTGTTGGATTTGAGTGCTCAGAGTGAAGAGGAAATATCTTTTTTAAGAACAACTCCAGCTGCTGGAGCAATAGGAACATGCCGCTATAAATTAAAACAGGAACAAGTTGCAGATTTTAATCGTGTCATAGAGGTTTTTAAAGCTCATAATATCGGCTATTTTTTTTACATTGGCGGTAATGATTCAATGGATACGGCCCATAAAATTAGTGTGCTTGCAAAGGATAAGGGGCTGGATTTAATTGCCGTAGGTGTGCCGAAAACAATAGACAATGATGTTGGGGATGAAAAATTTAAGCTTATAGATCATACCCCGGGATACGGCAGTGTAGCAAGATACTGGGCGTATTGCATTCAGAATGCAAATGAAGAGAATGCTGGGTCTTCTCCTGCAGATCCTGTTACGGTGATTCAGGCTATGGGAAGGAAGATAGGTTTTATTCCTGCAGCAGCGCGTCTTGCAGATCCTGAAAGGGAGATGCCGTTACAGATATATCTTGCTGAGACTGAGCTTTCCATAGAAGATCTTGCAGATAATGTGAATGAAGAGTTGAAAAGATCAGGCAGAGTTATTGTGGTGATAAGTGAGGGATTTCAGGTTGGAGATATTGGAGAAGCAAAGGATGCTTTCGGACATACGGAGTTTGGGGCAAGTCAGAGTACTGTTAAGCAGATAGTTGCGAATTATTTAAATAAAGTTGGACTTAAAGCAAGAGGCAGTGCAAGAGGCTTTATTCCTGGAACTGACCAGCGTGATACGGCAATTTATGCCTCTACAGTGGATTTAGATGAAGCTTATAAAGTTGGACAGAAAGCGGTTCTGATAGCTTATGAAGGAACTAACGGTTTCATGTCTACAATTCTCAGAAAACCAGGGTCAATTTATAGTGTTGAATATGACAAGGTTTCTCTTGAGAAAGTTGCAAATTCTGAAAGAAAATTTCCTTCAAGCTGGATAGCAAAGAATAGGATTGATGTAACTGACGAGTTCATAAAATATGCAAGACCTCTCATTGGAGAGGATTGGGTGAGTGTGCCGATAGTTAACGGAATACAGCGCTTTGCGAGAATTAAGCCTGTATTTGCGGGAAAGAAATGTGCTGAGTATATTCCTCAGGCGTACAAATTAAAATATGGAGGGTAATCTATGCAGGATGCAGCAGGGAAATTAAAAGAATTTAAACCTGAAAAGCAGTTTTTTGTTGGAATTGATTCAGATGGGTGTGCGTTTGACACTATGGAAGTAAAGCATAAGGAATGTTTTATTCCTAATATTATAAATGAATGGGAACTTCAGGCAGTATCAAAGTATGCAAGAGAAGCTGCAGAATTTGTAAACCTTTATTCAAAGTGGCGTGGAATAAACAGGTTTCCTGCTCTTACAATGGTTTTTGATCTTCTTCAGGAAAGGGAAGATGTAAAAAAACGCAAGGTTAATATTCCTGAAGCAAAGACTTTGCGCGAATGGATTGAGAAAGAAACAAAGCTCGGCAATCCAGCTCTGGAACAAGTCGTTCAGGAAACAAAAGACCCTGTGTTATCTCAGGCATTAAAATGGTCTAAGGCTGTTAATGAGACAGTAGCAAAGATAGTTCGTGGGGTACCTCCGTTTCCTTTCGTCAGGGAAAGTCTTGAGAAGATTTTCAATACAGTAGATGCAATTGTTGTGTCTGCGACTCCATGTGAAGCTCTCAAGAGAGAGTGGGATGAACATGATATTGCTAAATACGTTAGGGTAATTGCAGGACAGGAGATGGGAACAAAGAAAGAACATCTGGCATTTGCTGCTGTAGGCAACTATAAGCCAAATCATATTCTAATGATAGGTGACGCCCCCGGAGATATGAAAGCTGCACGCGCTAACAATGCTCTCTTTTATCCCATTAATCCCGGAGATGAGGATATATCATGGGAGAGATTTCACAATGAAGCCTTTGATAAATTTATAAATGGAACATATGCTGGAGATTATGAAAAGTCCTTAATAGATGAATTTGATAAATATTTACCCAGCATCCCTCCATGGAAATAGTGTGAAAATAGTTGTTGATGAGAATATTCCATTTGCCAAAGAGGCATTTTCTACATTAGGCAAGGTTGAAACTTCACACGGAAGAGAGATAACTCCTCAAAAGGTGGAAGATGCTGATGTTTTGATTGTCCGCTCTATCACAAAGGTTAATTCTGAACTTTTAGAAAAAAGTCAGGTTAAGTTTGTCGGGACAGCCACGATAGGGCTTGATCATATTGATGTTGAGTATTTGAAGAAAAGAAATATCGGGTTTGCAAGCGCGCCTGGCTCTAATTCTAATTCCGTTTCAGAGTATATAGCCTGTGGATTATTATATACAGCAAACAAGTTGTATCTCAATCTTTGCAATTTGACAATTGGGGTTGTGGGAGTTGGTAGTGTTGGCAGTAAAGTTGCAAAGAAGGCTAAGGCTCTGGGAATGAGAATGCTTCTTAATGACCCTCCTCTTTTTGAGAGAACAGGAAATATAAAATATCGTCCGATACAAGAATTGATGGCAAATTGTGATATATTAACCTTTCATGTTCCCCTTGAAAGACAGGGCAAGTATCCTACATATCATATGATAGATGAAAAGTTTCTGAGACGTTTAAAGAAATGTCCTGTAATTGTAAATACCTCTCGTGGTGGAGTTATGGACACAGAGGCTGTTAAGAGTGTCCTGATGCATTGCAGGATATCACAGGTTATTTTGGATGTGTGGGAAAACGAGCCGGATATTGATACAGAGATGCTTAAAATGGCCTTGATTGGGACTCCTCATATTGCAGGTTATTCCTTTGACGGAAAAGTCAATGGGATGTTTATGGTATACAACAGCCTGTGTCAATATTTAAATAAGAAAGCGAAATGGAATCCCAATAACTTTTTGCCGGATAGCAATTGTCCTGTTATTAAAGTTGGTGAAATGAATAATGGTTCATTAGAAAAAAAATTGCACGAAGTTATTTCTCAAGTGTATGATATTGAAAAGGATGATTCAAAACTTAGGGAATCTTTCTCTCTACCTGCTGAGAAAAGTGGCGCATATTTCGATTCTTTGAGAAAAAATTATCCTGTGAGAAGAGAATTTTTTAATACAGAGATCTTGTTCGAAAAAGAAGATTCGCAATTAGCGAATGTCTTATCAGAAATTGGTTTTAAAGTAGACAAAATATAAGAGGAGAACATTAAAGATGCCATGGTTTTATGAAGAATCCAAGGAGATAGATTTAAGTAAGAAGCAGGAAGTAATGGAGAGGGTGGTGCAGGAAGCAAGTGAGCGGATAACAAAAAATTTCAAAAAGGTGCTTTTATTGCCGCCGGATATTACCCGTTATCATTCAGGCGCAGGACAATTAACAGAGATAATTTACAAGCTTCTTCCCAAGAGTTGTAAGGTTGATGTTATACCTACATTGGGGCAGCATGTTCCTCATACTGATGAAGAGAATAAATGGATGTTTGGTTCTATTCCTCAGAATTGTTTTCTTGAGCATGATTGGCGAAAGGGTTGTAAAACCCTTGGAGAGGTTTCTCGGGATTATGTAAAGGAGGTCAGTGAAGGTAAAGCTGATTGGCCAATACCTGTTGAAATTAACAGAAAAGTTACAGAAGAGAATTATGATATTATAGTAAATATAGGGCATGTTGTTCCTCATGAAGTGCTGGGTTTTGCCAATCATAACAAGAATTACTTTATTGGTCTTGGCGGAAAAGAAATGATATGTGCTTCCCATATGATGGCAGCAGCGTGTGGTATTGAAAATAATTTAGGACAGCTTATAACACCTTTAAGAGCGTGTTACAATAAAGCGGAGAAAGAGTATTTAAACAACATTCCTCATGTATATGTTCAAATCGTTATGGCAAGAAATCAGCAGGATAAACTCGTTACTACCGGATTATATGTCGGGAATGACCTTGAAACATATTTAATGGCAGCCAGAAAAAGCAAAGAGCAGAATATTACTGTTTTTGATAAACCTGTTAAGAAGATTGTTGCAGTAATGCAGGCAGATGAGTTTAAAAGTACATGGGTAGCTAATAAAGCAATATACCGCACACGTATGGCTATAGCAGATGGAGGAGAATTATTGGTTATTGCTCCGGGACTTGAGCGTTTTGGAGAACAGCCGGAGGTTGATGAGATTATCCGTAAATATGGATACGTTGGAACTCCAGCTGTTATGGAGCAATATAGAAAGAATGAAGATATGCAGGACCTAAGGCATGCTACTGCGCACCTTATTCATGGATCATCTGAGGGGCGTTTTAACATAACATACGCTCCCGGGAAATTGACAAAAGAGGAGATAGAAGGAGTTAATTTTAAATATGCGGATATTAACGAAGCTTTAAATAGATACAATCCTGAAAAGATGTCAGAAGGTTGGAATACCATGCCTGATGGGGAACAAGTCTTTTTTATCAGCTCTCCGTCAGCAGGTTTGTGGGCATGTAGAGAAAAATTAGAAGCACGAAATTCGAAATACGAAACAAAATAGAATAAAATAAACAAAAACAGGAGGATAGGATGATAAAGAAAGTGTACGTGTTTTGTGTAGCTGCAGGGATGTTTGTTGTTAGTATGAGAGCGGGGTTTGCTGAGCCGGCGCTGACGATCTATAATCAGAATTTTGCAGTTGTGCGCGACCAGCTGAGTCTTGAGTTGAAGAAGGGAACAAATGATGTTCGCCTGACAGATATAACAGCGCATCTGGAGCCTGATTCAGTGATTCTGCGCGATCCAAAAGGTAAAAGCGCAATCCGGATCCTTGAACAAAACTACCGCGCAGATCCAGTTTCACAGGGACTTCTGCTTTCTCTATATGAAGGAAAAACAATAGACTTTCTTATCTACCGCGGCGAGAAAACTGAGATTGTTAAGGGAAAAATTATTCGCAGCGGCTATGTTCCTCATCAGAAAGGAATGCAGCAATATGGAGCTCAATACCGTTACAGGCAGATAGCTTATGCCAATCCGAATGTAGGAGGTCAACCTGTAATTGAAGTGGATGGCAAGATTAGATTCGGATTGCCGGGCTTACCGCTTTTTCCTTCTTTAACGGACGACACTGTCCTAAAGCCGACTCTTAATTGGCTTCTTGAAACCAACAGGCAGGGCAGAATAGAAGCGGAACTATGTTATATCAGCGGAGGTATGAGCTGGAAGGCGGATTATAATGTTGTGGCGCCGGAAAAGGGAGATGTTCTTGACATTGTCGGCTGGATAACAATGGATAATCAAAGCGGTAAGACATTTAAGAATGCAAAGATCAAACTTATGGCTGGAGATGTAAGCAAGATTCAACCCGGGCAGGAAGATAGGTTAGGAACACTTGCAATGTCCAAAATGGAGAGTAGTGGTATGCGTCCTCCTGTATCTGAAAAAGCATTTGATGAATATCATCTCTATACTTTACATCGTTCTACAACTCTTCATGACAGAGAAACAAAACAAGTTGAATTTATGCGCGCTTCTGAAGTCAAATCACAACGTTTGTATGTCTATGATGGGGCAAAGATTGACTGGAACCGTTATCGCGGCTGGAACGCAGATAATATCCGTCAGGATCGTGATTATGGCACGCAGTGTAATTCCAAGGTGTGGGTAATGAGGGAGTTTAAAAATTCAGAAGAGAACTGTTTAGGCATTCCTCTGCCACAAGGCCGTATGCGATTCTATCGCCGCGGTGATGACGGGCAACTGGAGTTTACAGGAGAAAACACCATTGACCATACGCCAAAAGACGAAACTGTTCGTGTGTATACAGGAAATGCGTTTGATATTGTCGGGGAAAGGAAACGCACCTACTACAAGATTGATACAAATCAGGACTGGCTGGATGAAGCGTTTGAAATTAAACTCCGTAATCATAAAAAAGAGAAGGTAGAAATCAGAGTCGTTGAGCACCTGTATCGCTGGATTAACTGGAATATCACAGAGAAATCAAACATTTATCTCAAGACTGACAGTCAGACCATTGAATTCCGGGTTCAACTGGCACCAGACGAGGAGAAGACTATAACCTACAAGGTTCACTATACGTGGTAAAACCAGATGAGGAATAAAAAATTTATTCTAATATTTTTTCTTTCTGTCTTTTCTGTGCCTGTCGTATCCTGGGCGGATTTAGAGACAGCCTATTTCTTTGCCAACGGCAATGGTAGAGCCTGGGCAATAGAAGAAGGTAGTGATAAAAGACCGGACATTGGTATAGATGAGGATGGTCAAGCTTGGGTAATCTGTAATGGCAGTATTTATCGTGCTAATCCGGAAGTGTTGGGTGAGGTTATGGTTGCCGAAACAACAGGGATGAACCCTCTGTTCTTCGCCAAATCCCCTCAGGGTCAACTCTATCTACTCTGGAAAGGCGATTGCGGACTAAAGATAACTACTTTCTCAAAAGGCAAAATAAGAGAACTTGCTTATCTTCAAAAAAGTATTGAGGGACGGTGGAGTGTTTTTTTCTGCGTGGATAGCGCGGGACGCATCTGGATAAGCGGTAATTTCCCGGTAATCTATTGCTGGGAAGATGGACAATGGAAAGAATATAAATTAAAACAGGAGATGTTTCTTCTTAATGAATACGAAAGGGAAAGATGGCCTGAGCTCCTCTCACGGATCATTAAGAGTACGGAAGTATCGCCGGGCAAGATAATCTTTTGGGGGACTGATCTGGATGGCTTGCTTGTTTTTTCTGAAGACAAGATTGAACATTTTCGCCAGATCTTTTCTCTACCGCGAATTAGATTCAAGGAAATAAAAGTCGTTACTGATGGAGTCTTCTGGGCGGTGGAGGGTTTCAATCGGAAACCACAACTTTTTGAGGTAGATATGAAAAAGAAGAAAGGGACACTTCTTATTCCTCCTAATCACCCTTTGAGAAATCAGGAGATTTTGCAGATTTTTCCGCAGGAACAAGGAGAAGGTTTTGTTCTTTGTAAAACAGAGAATGACGGCAAGGTTTCCCTATGGCGGATAGTTAAGGAGGGAATAAAGTGCGAAATTGAAAGCATTGGACAAACATTTGTTTCTTGCGGAGGGGATCCTTCTTCGCTACTAATAAGTAAAAAAGGTCACCTTTGGCTCTCTGCCTTCCATCTGGGTATCTGGCTAAAGTTAAAGGATGCGGATGAGTGGGAACATCTGGATTATTCTTTTGGCTTTCCGCTACCTGCGGTGAGCAATGTAAAAGAAGACAAGGATGGAAATATCTGGGTTTCTGGTTATCGTAGTAATGGGTTGGTCTGTTTGAGCTCCCCTGTAAAGGCGGTTAAAAAATGGTTAAACTGTGCTCACTCTCAAAATTGGAAAATGGTAGGGAGACTTAGAGAATATGTTTTTGATAGCGATGACTGTCTCTGGACAATATTGAGCAGAAATCCGTTTATCCTCGGTCGGTTTGCCTGGAGTGGATGGATGGCTCTTACTCCTTCAAAACAGCCGAAGTATCATAACCACATCTTATGCAGGGATAATAAAGGGGCTGTATGGCTAGTCGATCTTCGTGGACGGGAGGGAGGACGAGGACCTATCGTGTTTGAAAATAAAAAAGATGCCTACTTTTCTAACATGGAATTGGCCTGTGAATCTCTGGCAAAGAAGGGTGAGATACGTAATGTTTATGAGGATCGGTATAGTTCTTATGGCGATATCCGCAATGCTATTTGTAGAATAAAGAATGAAAAGGCTTGTTTTTGTAGCCCTGCTTTGTTGCATTATTTTGATGGCAAGGGTTGGAAACATTGGCAAATTCAAGATATAGATGCTATTTCCAGAGGGGAATTTGATAGAGCCTCCAACCAGCCCTTTTTTGATGCAAAAAGCAATCTTTGTGTGAATATAAGTCAAAGAACATGGTTATGGAATGGCAAGCGGTGGAATGCAGTCGGTTTTCTTGAAGGGACTTATGAGAAAACGAAACGATTGAATGCATTGAGAAAGGAGCGAGAAGAGGGTCTACAAGAGAAGTTAAATCGTTCAGGTGAACTTGGAAAAATAACGCGAGTAGTTGAGGCAAACGACGGAACATTCTGGGCGCTGACACAATTTTCTCTTTACAAAGTTGTGGGAGATTTATGGGTTGAGATAGATAAGGGCAGGCATCCATTAATGGGAGACCAAATAGATTCTATTCGTATAGACAAAGAAGGCAACCTTTTTGTTAAGGCCGAACTGAACGCGTATTGCAGATTAGCAGACAAACAGTTTCCTCCTGAGACATTAATAGAGGAGATGTTAGTGGTTATAAAGAAGATTCCTTTCTCCATATCTTTCTCAGGTAAGGACGATAAAACTCCAGCAGAGAAACTCAGATTTTCGTGGTCCATGGATGAAGGAAAGTGGTCATCTCCGTCCTATGATAAAACTATATCTTTTGAGCATCTTGCGAATGGGGAACATGTTTTGAAAGTAAAAGCATTAGACGAAGAACTTAATTACGATTCTACGCCTGCAGTCGTTCGATTTACTGTGAAGGTTGATGCTAAAAATTTACTTGCTGAAAATTTGGAAATGTTAAAATCTTCTGATTACAAGGAGCGTGAGAAAGCAGTAAGGAATCTTGTTCATATTGGAAGAGAAGCCTTGTCGGAATTAAAGAAACTCAGAGAGGAGAGCAAAGACGATGATCTTCACTGGTGGATAGATGTTGTCATGCAGCAAATAGAGCAAAGTGTTACTTCAAAATAAACTTAACAAACAACAGGAGGATAATGTAGATGCAGAAAGCAGACATTGGACTGATCGGACTTGCTGTGATGGGAGAGAATCTTGTGCTGAACATGGAAAGCAAGGGATTTACTGTAGCGGTTTTTAACAGAACTGTTGAGAAGGTTGATAGATTTATAAACAGTGGGGCAAAGGGCAAGAATATTATTGGAACTCACTCAATAGAAGAATTTGTCAATTCTTTAAAATCTCCGCGCAAAATTATGCTTATGGTTAAAGCTGGACAGGCTGTGGACGATTTTATAGAAAAACTGATACCTTATCTGGAAAAGGGAGATATTATTATTGATGGAGGCAATTCTCATTTCCCTGACACTATATGCAGGACAAAGTACTTGGAATCTAAAGAACTTCTTTTTATAGGAACAGGTGTTTCAGGTGGTGAAGAAGGCGCATTAAAGGGTCCCAGTATTATGCCTGGAGGTTCTCCTGAAGCGTGGAAACATGTTAAACCTATATTACAGAAAATTTGTGCAATGACAGATGGCGAGCCATGCTGTCAATGGATAGGTTCGGACGGCGCAGGACATTTTGTAAAGATGGTGCATAACGGCATTGAATATGGAGATATGCAGCTTATATGTGAGGCTTATTTTCTGATGAAAAATGCTTTAGGAATAGAAGCTCCGGAACAGCATAAGATATTTGCGGAATGGAACAAGGGGGAATTAGATAGTTATTTGATTGAAATAACCCGAGATATATTATCAAAGACTGATCCTGATACAGGAAAACCTTTAGTGGAGATAATACTTGATACAGCAGGTCAGAAAGGAACCGGCAAATGGACTTCTCAGGCTGCCTTGGATCTTGGTATTCCAGCTCAGACAATTGCTGAAGCCGTATTTGCAAGATGCATTTCTGCTATAAAACAGGAAAGAGTAAATGCATCTAAAGTGCTTAATGGTCCATCAGAAAAGTATGAAGGAGATAAAGGGGAATTCGTAAAAGCTATAAAGGATGCTCTTTATGCGTCAAAGGTATGTTCTTATGCTCAGGGCTATGCTTTGATGAGGGCTGCTGCAAAGGAATATGGATGGAATCTAAATTTTGGCGAGATTGCATTAATGTGGCGCGGCGGATGTATAATCAGGGCGCGGTTTCTTGGAGAGATAAAGAAAGTCTTTGATAAAACTCCTGATCTACCAAATCTATTGCTTGACTCCTATTTCAAGGAAATTGTTGAGAAGAATCAGGATAACTGGCGCAAGGTTGTTGCAACAGCAGTAGAGCTTGGCATACCCACTCCTGCATTCAGTTCAGCGCTTGCATACTTTGACAGCTATAGAAGAGAAAGCCTTCCCGCAAATCTCCTGCAGGCCCAAAGGGATTATTTTGGTGCGCATACTTATAAGAGAGTTGATAAAGAAGGTACATTCCATACGGATTGGCTGAATATATAGATAGAGGCGTATATGAAACCCGTTGTAATCAATGCGATAGCACCAACAAGAATCTGCGACGTTGGTGGATGGACAGACACTCATTTTGCCAGGTTCGGTGCCGTGCTCAATATTGCGATATACCCATATGTCGAGGTTCAAGTTTTCCCTTTGGACTCTGCAGAGCACGAGGATCGCATAGTCATTTCCGCAGAAAATTTTGGTGAATCTTATTCATTGGACCCGGAACACGTTGTCTACAATAAACATCCTCTAATCGAGGCAGCCATCAAGATAATGAAGATACCACAAGCTGTTGCGTTGAGAATTAATATCTTTTCGTACGCTCCTCCGGGAGCGTCAATGGGAACTTCTGCAGCAGTGTCTGTAGCTTTAATCGGAGCGCTTGATGCCCTGACTAAAGAACACTTGACGTCACATGAAATAGCAGCCACTGCCCACTCAATTGAAACTAAAGAACTGGGGCTGGAGTGCGGTATTCAGGATCAGCTTGCAAGCGCCTATGGCGGAATCAACTTCATTGAGATGCATGATTTTCCTCACTCAAACATTTCAAGCGTACAGCTATCGGATGACGTTTGGTGGGAGCTTGAACACCGTCTTGTTGTAACATATATAGGCCAACCACACAGTTCATCAGAAATACATAAAATGGTTATCGCCAATCTTGGAAATTCTCCACATGAAGACAAGCGGATAAAGCAACTGCGGAAGCTGGCTCGTCAGGCGAAAAACGCTCTCAACGCAGGTGACCTTCCAGCACTTGGAAGAACTTTTAATAGAAATACTGAAGTTCAGCGGGAGCTCCATAAGGGTCTTGTATGCGACAAGTTTGAAGAGATCATATCAATAGCTGAAGATTTCCATGCTCTCGGCTGCAAGGTAAACGGTGCAGGAGGAGACGGCGGTTCAATTGCTATCCTGACGAATGGTGATATGGCGAAGAAAAGAGAATTGCAGGAGGTACTTGTTCAAAGAGGTTTCCAGTGTCTCCCAATTTATCTTTCACGTCGCGGACTCCGAGTTTGGAAGATGCTTTCTAACAATGTAGTGGAATAATATTCTGTGCCCTTTTTTCTCTGAAAACCTGTGCGCTGAAGACGTGGATTTCGGTGGTTTTGTCTTTCCATGCATCCGGAGAGAGACCTGCTTTATGACTGCAGAGAGAAGATAAGAATTCCTCTTTTGACCAGCCTGTTTCTTTGGCGACCTGAGGCAGGAATACTCCTTGATTAAAACCTCTCTTTATTATTACTCCATGTTTGCCTAAATGGAATTCGTCAATATTTTCGATCCTTTTTGGATGAGTGAGAACAGAGATCTCTATATCTATTTGCTCTAATTCATCCTCTCTGACAGCAGAAAATCTCGGGTCACTTGTTGCAGATTCAATTGCCATATTCCTGACTGTTTCCCAGAGAGGCGTTGTGCCAATAATATTCCCTATGCAGCCGCATAATTGACCTTTTTTGTGGAGGGTTACAAAGGATCCATATTCTTCACTTAATAGTCTATCATCAATTTTGAATGTTGGTGTTTTACCTGTTTTGATATAGGTTTCCATAGTTTCTCTGGCGACTTTTAACAGAATTTGTTTTTGCTCACTATTTAACATGACTTATAAAATCCTGGTAATGCAAGAAGTTTTATGCAAATTCATACTATCCATCTCTCCTAAGGACTATAAATTATCAGTCACATCCTAAATTGTTTATGTTTCTTCTCTTCACCTTGTGGATACTACCGTTCTGTGAATAACTTTCCAAGTTATTCACATCACTTGGACAACTCCGAAAGTTTTCGGACTTGACCACAGTCTCCACAATACTACTACTGCTTTTATCTCTCTCTTTCATTAACCCATTACTCTCCTTTCTTGGGTAATCTTTTAGTATTTTAAAATTAACCTTCTTAAGCCGCCTTTCTTAAGGGCACATCCTTCGGTATTAATTCTATATTCTCAAATCGAAGATATCTTCTCTCCTGCCATCGCTCGTTCATAAATACCGCCATTATGAATATTATCTTCTCGCATCCATCCATGTTTGGCATATGATTGCCCATCACATCTGTCCGCCGTCTGAACTCTCTAAAAACCCTCTCTATTGGGTTAGTCGTTCTTATCTTACTACGATGACTCTTATCAAATACAAAGAAACTCAAAAGCTCATCCAGATCCTTCTCTATACAATTTACTGCATTTGGACACATCTTTTCCCATCTGTATTTCCATCTCTTGAATCTTTTCCTGGCTTGAGCTACATTTTCTGCCTTATACACTCCTTTAACTTCTCCCAGACATTTCTCTTGATCCTTCCTCCTGATGTATTTAGCTGCATTCCTTAACTTATGCACCCAGCACCTTTGTCTTAATACACGAGCATATATTCTATCCAGAGCGCTGGATAACCCGCCGCATCCATCAATAATAATTAACTTTAAGTCATTCCCTTTTAGTCCCCTCTCATACAAGTTAAATAAAAATCCTTCCCAGTTCTCTTTCGACTCATTCCTCACTACCATAAAGTCTATTAGCTCCTTCTTTCCTTCTCTGTCTACTCCGTAAGCTGCCAGTACAACCTGTCTCTTCCCATTTCCGCTTATGCCTTTTATCGTTATTACTATTCCATCCAGATAAAGATAGACATACTTATCTTCCAAATCGCGACGATGGAATTTCTCCATCTCAGGCTTTATTCGATTCGTAATAGTACTTACCTGTGTTGAACTTATCCCTTCTTTCCCCAATATCGCCTCTAATCCCTTCTTCATCTTTCGTGTGCTTACTCCCACTAAATACAAATTAGCTATCAGCTCTAATATCTGTCTCTCATTTTTAGTATATTTTGGTAATACTTTACTTTCATAATTCTGCTTCCTTAACCGAGGTCGCCTTATCTCTATCTCTCCTAAACTTGTCTTTATTTTGATTGATGTACTCCCGGAACGAAACCCTATCCTATCCGGACTTCTTTCATAACTCTCTAACTCTAAATATTCTTCCTGCTCAAATCGCAGTAATCCCTCCAATAGCCTTTTATAGTTAATCCTGCTTTGCTCTCTCATAAATCCCCAAAGGTCTCTTTCTGCTTCCTTTAACATGTAGGTTAAATTTTGCTTGCCTTCACCAAAATTCAGTGTATCATACCTTCCTGGGCGCATTCTCT
>JAUSPT010000002.1 GCA_030652805.1 bacterium
AAGTAAAAACTAGCTGTCTTTCTCATTTGGCAACTCCTCCGATATGGTAGATTCTTGCTCCAAACATTGCTCGCTAGCTCGCAATGTTTGGATGTCTTCTATCATACCACGAGTGTTACCTATGTTTCTCAGCCTCCGCACAGTATACTAGCATATAAGCAAAATTTTGCAATAAATTTGCCATACGATATTCTTTATGATAAAAGACGTGATTAAACTATAACACAACGCAAATGGTTGCTAGGATTATTGTAACTGGTGCGGAGAGACGCGGAACACAAGATTATGCAGACAAGGAAATTAGGGTATAGTGATCTAAATATAACAAATATAGGTCTCGGCACATGGGCAATCGGCGGAGGCGGGTGGAAATTCGCATGGGGGCCACAGGATGATAAAGAATCAATTGCTGCTATACGTAAAGCAATTGATATCGGCATAAACTGGATAGATACGGCTGCTCTTTATGGTCTTGGACACTCTGAAATCGTTGTGGGTAAAGCTATCAAAGAAATGAGAGAAAAACCCATCATTGCAACAAAATGTTGCAGACGCTGGGATGAAAAACGAAGAATATTCAACAGTCTAAAAAAAGATAGTATTCGTTCCGAGGTTGAAGCAAGTTTAAAGAGACTTAGAGTAGATGTTATTGATTTGTATCAGATTCACTGGCCAATACCTGAAAAGGAGATAGAAGAAGGATGGGATACAATAGCAACTCTCATAAAAGAAGGGAAAATTCGCTACGGTGGTGTTTCGAATTTTAGTGTGGAACAGCTCAAACGCATTCAACCTATTCATCCGATTGCTTCACTCCAGCCGCCTTACAGCATGTTGGAAAGAGGTATTGAAGATGAGATGCTGGATTATTGCAAAAAAAACAATATTGGAGTTATAGTTTACAGCCCAATGCAAAGAGGGCTTCTTGCAGGAAAGTTCTCTAAAGAACGCGTTCAAAATCTCCCAAAAGATGATCATCGACGCAAGAATATACAATTTCAAGAACCTCAGTTAAGTGCAAATCTTGAGCTGGTGGAATCTCTCAGACCCGTAGCAGAGAAGAATAATATAACTCTTGCACAGCTTGCCCTGGCATGGGTTTTGCGCAGAAAAGAAGTAACTGCAGCTATTGTGGGAGCCAGAAGCCAATCGCAGATTCAGGAAACTGCAGCTGCGGGTGATGTTAAACTTACTGAAAATGATATTGGAGTAATTGAAAAATTATTAAATCGCTGAATATTTTGCACATTTTCTTTATTTTATAGTATACTGACTTTTATGGATACTCATTGCTTGACTACGGATGAATTGCCAGATTTAACAATTGAAAAGATTGGATCTTCAAGTGTAGTTTCTCCCATTGTAAGAAGCAGAGATTACTTCACTAATGACCATGAAAAAATTCTAATATATTCACATTCTAAAGATTTAAAAGCATGTCAAAACTCTGATAAAGAACTTCCAATGTTTGAAAGAGCTGGTCCAAGGCAAAGAATCTTCTTTGACGGAAAAAAAATAAACTGTGGAATAGTTACTTGTGGAGGATTATGTCCTGGGCTCAATGATGTAATACGGACAATCGTTCTTAGCCTTATATGGCAATATGGTGTCAGGAAAGTTTTCGGCTTTCGCTATGGATATGCAGGCCTGTCATCAAGCGCCCCTAAAGAACCATTAGTATTAACCCCGGAAACTGTTGATGAAATTCAACATAAAGGAGGAGATATCCTGTCGTTGTCCCGCGGTCAGCAAGATTCGGATGATATAGTTAGCAATCTGGAAAAAAGAGAAATTAGTTTATTATTTGTTATTGGGGGCGATGGCACACTAAGAGGAGCTTCAGATATAGTTAAAGCGATAAAGAAAAGAGATTTAAAAATTGGGGTAATTGGAGTTCCGAAGACAATTGATAACGATATCTGCGCAGTAGAGCAGTCTTTTGGCTTTTCAACAGCTGTTGAAGCGTCGCGTTCAGCAATTTGCGGAGCACACGAAGAAGCCAAAGGAGCCTGGAATGGTGTTGGGTTAGTTAAACTAATGGGCAGGGATTCTGGCTTTATTGCTGCTTATGCTACTCTGGCAAACAGTGATGCAAACTTCTGTTTTATCCCGGAAGTACCTCTTGTTTTAAAAGGAGAAAACGGATTTTTACGTCTACTTGAGAAACGTCTGGACAGGAAGCATCACGCTCTAATTGTAGTAGCTGAAGGAGCGGGACAGGACTTGATACAAGAAGCTGGTTATCAAGAAAGAGATGCTTCCGGTAATATTGTATATAAGGATATCGGAGGATTCTTAAAGAAGGAAATTATAAAATATTTTAAAGAGAAGAAAAAACCATTGGTTTTAAAGTATATAGATCCAAGCTATATAATCCGAAGTATACCTGCCAATTCTCAAGATTCGGCATTTTGCCTGATGCTTGGACAAAATGCTGTGCATGCCGGGATGTCAGGCAGAACAAATATGGTAATAAGCTACTGGAACCAGTACTTTGTGCATATCCCCATATCACTGGCTGTTCTGAAGAAGAAAAAAGTTGACCCAAACGGCCATTTATGGCAGACTGTTTTGGAAACGACCGGTCAGGTATGATTCAAACATTTATGTGCTTACCTCCGCTTGTAAACAAAAACTTTAGGAAAATTTATGAAAGAGTGTAATGTTCAAGAGAATAAGCTAAATTGCAACTGCACTTATGAACCGTGCAGTAAGAAAGGTATTTGCTGCGAATGTATTAACTATCATTGGCAAATGGGACAATTCTCTGCCTGTTTCTTCCCTGATGATATTGAGAAAACGTATGATAGAAGCATTGAAAAATTTATGGAAACCTATCAGGAAAGAGGAAAGTGGTGGTAAAAACAGTTCGCGGGACAAGTGATATATTACCAAGTGATGTAGGTACCTGGCAGGCGTTAGAGCTTGTTTCCAGAAATCTGCTGGAAGCTTATGATTATAGGGAGATTCGCACGCCTATATTTGAACAAGCCGGACTCTTTCAAAAAAGTGTTGGGGAATCTACAGACATTGTAAGTAAAGAAATGTATGTGTTCTCTGATAAAAAGGGTAGAGAACTCGCTCTTAGACCTGAAGGAACTGCCTCGATCGTACGCTCATTTGTTGAGCACAATATGTATACACAGCCTTTTCCTGTAAAACTATACTACATAGGCCCATTTTTTAGATATGAAAGACCGCAGTCAGGAAGAACAAGGCAATTCCATCAGATTGGAGCAGAGGCAATTGGCATTGAAGATGTGAGACTGGATGCAGAGATAATTGATATTGCAATCCAAATTCCATCCAAAATGGGCATTAAAAACCTAAAAGTAATGCTGAATAGCATTGGTTGTGGGGAATGCAGGTCAAAGTACGTAAAACATCTTCTAGCGCACCTTGAAAACCGAATCAAAAACCTGTGCATGGACTGTAAACGCAGATACTCTACTAATCCTTTAAGAATTCTGGACTGCAAAAAACCGGAATGCATTCAACACGTAAAAGAAGGACCTACTATCACAGAAAATTTATGCGCCAAATGCAGGAATAAACTTGAGACAGTAGAGAAACACATAAACTGTTTAGGCATTGATTATCAAATACAGCCTTATCTTGTTCGTGGCCTTGATTATTACACAGGTGTGATCTTTGAGATTATTCATTCTCAGCTTGGCGCGCAGAATGTAGTTGCTGCCGGAGGAAGATATGATAACTTGGTTGAACAGATGGGTGGAAAATCAACTCCTGCTGTTGGATTTGCAGCAGGAATTGAGAGAATGATAATGCTATTAGCACATAGAAACTTCCAAAGCAGCAACTCAGTATACCTAGTGTATCTCGATTTCCCCATGGATGAAAGAGTGTTTGCATTCCTTGCTGCATTAAGACAAAATGGAATACATACCAAAACAACTTATCAGGAAAAAACTCTTAAGAACCAGTTGAAGACAGCCGCAAAATCAAACTGCAAATTCAGTCTGATTTTAGGCACAAATGAACTATCAAAAGGCACTGTCATTCTTCGCGATATGAAAACAAGTACACAAGAAGAGATTAGGCTTGATAATGCAGTGTCAATCATAAAGGGAAAGTTAGTTAAAGGAGTCATTTTGACATGAAAAGAGAAATAATAGTTCAGCTCAATAAAACGTTTGAAGGATTGACATATACGCAAAAGGGTGTTGAGTATTGGATGGCAAGAGATCTTCAGGAATTATTAGATTACACGGATTGGCGTAATTTTTTACAGGTTATTGAAAAAGCTAAAACATCTTGTGCGAATTTTAGCCAAGATACGACAGACCATTTTGTTGACGTTAACAAAATGGTCAAGTTGGGCTCTGGAAGCGAACGGCAAATTGACGATGTTATGCTTACTCGCTATGCCTGTTACTTAATAGCCCAAAACGGTGATCCTCGCAAGGAACAGATAGCTTTTGCACAGAGTTATTTCGCTATTCAAACACGTAAACAAGAATTGCTGGAAGAGCGTATTGCGTTGGCGGAACGTATACGAGCTCGCGAAAAACTTGCGGATACCGAATCAAAACTTTCAGGGGTTGTGTATGAGCGCGGTGTTGACGGAAAGGGATTTGCGCGATTACGGAGTAAAGGTGACCACGCGCTTTTTGGTGGATATACGACACTGCAAATGAAAAAGAAGCTTGGCGTGCCAGAAAAACGTCCTTTAGCTGATTTTTTGCCAACTATAACTATTAAGGCAAAAGATTTTGCGGCTGAAATTACCAGCTTTAATACAAAAAAGAAAAATTTACGCGATGAGCAGGCTATTACGGGCGAACATATAAAAAACAACAAAGATGTGCGGAATCTACTCAAGAAAAGTGGGATAAAGCCTGAGTCTTTGCCTCCTGAAGAAGATATTAAAAAATTACAGCGTAGGATTAAATCCGAGGATAAAAAGATCGCAGGAAACATAAAAACATCGAAGAGTTTGAAGATAACCCGAAACGATTAATGTTAGATAAAAATATGATAAAACCAAATTTTTACATTTCAAAAGAGAATTTCAATAAATTGATAGGTCATGGATTCTATAAAAGAAATGATATAGCACCTGAAAAATGGACGCATATTAAAAATCATTTTGGGATGGAAGACACCCTTGCTGTTTTTGTTAGTGGAGCCAACCTCATAGAATAGATGATTCAAATAGTCATCATGGAGGCATTGATTGGCTAAAATTAGAACCGAATAGAAGAAAAGGAGAACCTCTTTTAAATGTATATAACTATGCTATTGGTACGCCAAGTGGAGATTGGTATCCAGTTTATGGACCATATAAATATGGGGCTTTAATATCACATCACCCTGACGAGAAGGAAATAGAAAAATATTTTTTATAATCAAAGTTAGCATAAATTAAAGGAATAGTAATAAAATGAGAACTGAATTAGGAAAAGATGAAAAGAATATGTAACAGTTTAGCTACAAAAAGTAATGAGAAAATTTAGATGAGAAAATCAGCGAATAAATTTGAACGAAATAAAAATAATAATCAAGGCGATCTTGTTTGTGGCAAATCAAATTGTCTGAAGAGTTCGGGAGTTAGCCCTTTGGTTAAAAGAGTCATGAGAACTTGTTTGGGATCCAATCCTTTGAGTTTGGCAGTTTGGATAATAGTTGAAATAAGAGATACGTTCTTAGTTCCCTGGTCAGAGCGATTGCCAAAAGTAATCTTTCTGAAGATGACCAAATTTCTTAAACTTCTTTCGGCTATATTGTTGGTTGGTTTTACTACTTTTGGATACTTAAGAAAAGTCAGGATTTCATCATTATGTTTTAGCAATCTTTTGCGCAAGGTTTCAGCCTTGGGATGTGAAATGGGAATTTTGTACAAGCTTTTAAATCTACGGAAGATATTCTTTTTAGAGGATTTCCATTTTTCCGGAGGCAATTTGTCATGTTGACTAAGAAGAAGGATAGCGTCTTGAATAAGCTTTTTGAGATTGTTGCAGAACGAAATAACTTCTGTCTCCTCAGGAAACTTTTCCTCAAGATCCTTAACAGCTCTAAGCAGATGAGCATTGCACTTTTGTTTAGCAAAAGCGTTGATGGAACTGTTGTAAGCAGAATAAAAGTCAGAGCTAAGAATGCCCTTGTAGTTAGAACCAAGATGTTCTTTAACAACATCTCCGGAGCGATGAGGATCAATATGGAAGAAAATAAGTTGTTCGTTAGAGAAAGTCCAAAGCCATTTCTTCTTCCAGCCTGTTTCATCGGCATAGATAGAGGAAGTATATGGTAACATCTTTTTTAAAGCTTCATAGAGAGATAGCCCTTTTCGGTAGATTTTGTTATCAAATCCGACAATTGCTCCCGGAGTTATTTCTAAACCAAACAAATTTTGGAGGATATGTTGAATATCATCATAAGAGATTTTAGTCTGATATCTAAGAAAACCTGCAACAGCTTTAGCAACAGGACCGATGGGAGCTTTAGGGATTTCGTTTTCTGCGACGCCAGAAACAACCTTCTTGCAATGAGGACACCAGTAATGGAAATGGACAAAGGATCTTGTAATAACTTTTTTGATAACAATGTCCTGCTGAACATGCTCGTCAGTATCTTTGCAGATAGAAAGTTTAGAATTGCCGCAGACAGGACATTTCTTCAGAGGTACAGCAACATATTCGTCAATAGTTTCAGGATTTTTTCTGGATGCTCCAGGATGACCAAATGGCGCGCCTCTTTTCTTTGGAGTATCGCCAGAAGAATTTCTTTTGGAATAAAACTTCTTAAACGGAGCTTGTTGAGCTTGAGTAAGATCTTCTTCAAGGGATTTCTTTTCTTGGGTAAGCTGGCCTACCTGTTCTTTAAGTTTAGTAATTTCACGTTCAGCAAAACCAAAAAGATTCTGCATTTGATTAACCCTCTCCCTGAGATAGTTTCTTTCAGCAAGTACCTTGAAAGTAGATTCTCCGTTAAGATGCGGACAGGATTTAGAGAAATGGCAATGCTGAACTTTTGTTGCAGGAAAATGAGAATAGCTCATTCTTCAAATTCACCTTTTTTAATTAATTGGACATTTATGTCTGTAAGTTCTTCAAGGAGCTTTTTATGATGTTTCCAGTTATTGGTAAGTTTTTTCATTTTGTTATAGTATTTTTTAGGAACGTAAAACATGTTTTGTTTCCCTTTTGCAGAGAAGGAAAAAAAGTAGCCACGGTGAAGTTCTCCTCTTTGACATTTACAGCCCTTTTTCCCGCAAGAACGATAACTTTCTGCCAGAGAACCCTTCATCATGTCAGTAGTTTTGCTCAGGTAATTAAGAATTTGTTTTTTGCGTATGGGCAAGCTAATTTCCTCTCTGTTAAAATTCCATTAACAGATTATGCCTCGCAAAGTCGTATTTGTCAAGAGGATCGGAGAAATTTTAAAATAATTCTTTTAATTTTGTAAAAAAATGATACTATATATCAATATCAATCAAGCTGGAAAGGAGGTGGCAGAGAGCTTGAATTGTCGTGGCGTTTCTACGTATAAAGTAAAAATGCAAAAAAAGTTGAAAAGATCAACTTTTTATAACTAAACTATAACTTAATGTCTATGGTCTGAAGTCTGAATTAGAGGAGGTGATAAAGAGAATGCAAAAAAGTTGAAAAAATCAACTTTTGATAACTAAACTGTAACCATCCAACAGCATACTTTGAACTGTTGAGCAAGAATTATTAATAAAAAAAGGGAGGGCTAAGAAATGGCAAAACAAAACGCAATCTATAAATGCGATATTTGCGGAAATGTCGTATCTGTTCTGGAAGCGCACGTTGGAGAGCTCGTATGCTGTGGACAGCCGATGAATCTTCTTGAAGAAAAAACCGCTGAGCAGGAAGGCAAAGAAAAACATGTTCCTATAGTAGAGTCATTTGAAAAAGGCATTCGTGTAAGAGTTGGCTCTATTCCTCATCCAATGGAAGAAAAACATTACATAGAGCTTATCCAGCTTATAAAAGGTGATGATGTTGTTGCTGGAAAAAGATTGAAGTACAATGATAAACCGGTTGCTGAATTCTGTCATTTACATGCTGAAGGATTAAAGGCAAGAATATTTTGTAATATCCATGGAGTGTGGGTAAGTTAAATAAAAATATTATCCTTACATTCTTTGCATTCTCCGATTTTTGTATTGTATGGGCGAACATCATGTTCGCCCTTTTTTCTTTTTACACATAGAATACCGTGTTACAATAACGAAAAACTTGACAAAATAGGTGTAATTCGTTACAATAACGAAAAGAAAGGATGAAAAATGGGTGATTTTCAGAAACATTTAGGATTGGCAAAAGAAAAACTTAGAGCAGCAATTGATGCTTATAACAACAAACAAAACACAGTAGTAGGAGATTTAGGCACAAAGGTTGTTGAGCAGTTAGTAGAAACTGATGCTGCTAGAAATGGAGAGCATTTTGGTGACCATAAGAGCAGGCATGAATACTCAAATAAGAATTTCCCTGCTGAAGTAAACAAGGCAATGCGTAAGATATGGTTTGCCTATGGTGATTTGGGTTATGACGGAATTAATGGCAACAGAGCCAAGACAGTGGTAGATAATCTTAAAATAATAATTGAGTTTTTTGAAAAAAGGTTTGAAGTAGAAATCTATGAAAAGAATACTTAAAAAGATATCAAAAGAGCTTTCAAAAATTGAAGATGTAAAAGCTGTCATCCTTTATGGGAGTCTTGCCAGAGGAGAATTTACTTCAAGGTCAGACATTGATTTATTTATACTTACAACCGAAGATAAGAGCCTGAGGGAAGTGCAGGATAAAGTTATAGAGCTTGAATCAGAAATAGGCAGAAATATCCAGCCGACAATAAGAACCATAGTTGAATTGCAAAAGACAGATACAGGCTTGCTCCAGAACATCTTTCAGGAAGGAAAGATTCTCTATCTGAGAGAGCCATCCGACATACCATCTGCTATACTGCTGAAGCAGAAACCTTACCTGATTTATTCTTTTCAGATAAGCAACTTACTCCAAAAAGATAAGGTGCGATTTAACAGACAGCTTTACGAACAGATAAGAAAAGGATACAAGTATAAAGGTTTACTGCAGGAAATAGCCGGGCAGAAGCTTTCTGCGGGTTGTGTAATGATTCCTTATGAGCAAATGGGGAAGATTGAAAAATTCTTCAAGAAATTCAAAGTGCAGTTTGAACAGTTGAAAGTGTGGAAATAGGAATTACGATAAACGTCTAAGTGAAATTTTATGAGAGAGGGTTTTGGAATGGATAAGAATCAAGAATTTATTTTAGAGAAAATTAAATACGGATTAGCCAACAAGTATCCACCGGAAACGATGAGTAAAAAAGATGTTGAAAGATTGAATTGGGATGCTGATAACTATTCTAAAGTTCCATGGGAAGAATGGAGCGAATGGTCAAGAAAAATCCTTCGCTTTGCTCAGGAAGCTTTCACAAGCGGGAAACCATTACGGTTCCCGACAAGAATAATCACTTTATTTCTATCATCTCGCCGCAACTGGGACAATGCAAATAGCTTTGACCATCATCGTGATATTCTTTACCGCCAGGTTTAAACTGCTCAATATATTCTATGGGAACATTAATTTGATGCTTGCATTTGGAACAAGAATAATTGATTGTTCTGTCGGATTGTCCTTTGTTCTTTGGACTCTTTTTCCACCACATCCTTTCTCTCCTCTACCCATTTCCCATCCCTAAAGATATCATAAACTCTTCCGTATTTAGGATGCCACACCTCATAAAGAATAAGCTCTTCTCCACACTTGGGACATCTAAATGGATCTATGCCAAAACTCTTCTGGAGTCTGCTTCTATAGTCTCCAGAGGAAGACGATGTACCTAAAAAAGAAATGAATTCATGCGAAATAGCTTTTGTAAATCTAAATGTTCTATCGATTAATTTTTTTACCTTCTTAACCTTACAACGGGCATACAGACCATAGTGACGGATAAGCTTTAAACCCTTGGGAGGGATGTGTTGTATTAGCATTGCAATAAATTCATATGCATTAACCTTGGCAAAAACCTGCCTGTCTGTAGGATGCTCTCTATACCAATACCTCACGTATTCACCATCATAACCAGCTATTCTGTATAACGCTATGGGAGGGGATGCAACGTATTTGATCAAGTATCCGATGATGTCCGTTTTTCTTACTTTCTCTTTCTTAGCTCGGGCAATAAGCCCTGTTTCGCTTCTCTTCTCGAATACTTCTTCAATCAACCTCATTGCCTCTGGATCCTTGCTTAAAGCCTTCTTTAACGCGCTTAAGAGAATATACATCCACTTCTTGCGTAATATTTTGTAATCAAAATAATAAAACTTTTTCCAGTGATTATCTTTATCCAGTCCTCCCTCTGTAACCAGAAGATGCAGGTGTGGATTCCATGTAGATCTCCGCCCTGCAGTCTGGGTAATTAAGATAGTTCCCAATTCTATTTTCTTGCCTCTTGAACATATACAGCAGACCTCTTGAACCAGTTTTGCTCCAGAGTCAGCTAAAAGCTTAAGCATTTGACCATCGTGGAAATACTTCCATAGACTTCCTGGAACAGTAAGGATAATGTGGCGATGCTCAATCTTGGCAAATATAGTTTGCTTCATCCTGACTACCCAGTTATCAGTATATACCTTAGAACAACGCAGGCAAAACCTTGATTTGCAACTAAATGGAACTCTCTTGATATAACCGCAGCTACAACGATATTCAGCATAGCCGTTCTTGAACAGTCCACAACCCAGCATCTTTTGGACATTAACCTCAATATCTTCATCTACATGCTCAGGATGAAACTCCTTGAACCCTTCCCAATGATCCCGAAATATCTGGATGAGCCTGTTTTTGTAGTAGATAGGAC
>JAUSPT010000003.1 GCA_030652805.1 bacterium
CCAGCTGTAACAAATTGGCTGATTGAGTACAATTTTAATCGCCCTCATCAAGCGCTTGATTATTTAACACCCATGAGATATATTGAGAATCACAATGAGAATCTTAAACAAAAAGTGTTACCTATGTGCCCAGCCAGCACAGAGATTTGACAAAGACTTGAAATTTACATATCATGGTAAGCATGGAAAAAGTTCAAGAAGCAGTAGTAAGTGAGACAAAGCAAATCATAGAGCAGTTAGAAAAAACGAAAACTGCTCTCGACACGATAAAAGTTGAAAAAGCAGTAGGAAATGAGGCAAAACAAATCGCAGAGCAACTAGAAAAGACAAAAACTGCTCTCAACAAAAAAATAAAGCAACTAAATATTCTTCATAGAATCGGTGAAGCACTTACTCTCCAGCTGGATATACAGAAGTTACTAACGTCTATTATTAGATTAATCTCCCAAAAAACTTTAACAGAAAAAATATCTATTATGCTTGTGGACAAGAAAACAAAACGACTACAAATAAAAGCCGCAAAGGGCGTAACAAAAACAAAAATGAAAACTATTAAGTTTAAAATTGGCGAAGGCGTTGCCGGCTGGGTGGCAAAAGAAGGGAAACCTATCCTTATAAAAAACACACTTAAAGACCCTAGATTTGAAAACATTATTGCCAGGAGCGAAAAAAGACAGTTTATATGTGTGCCTATGAAAGTCAGAGGACAAACAATAGGTGTAATAAATGTTGAGGAAAAGGTTGGCGGGCTTGCTTTTACAAGAGACGACCTGACAATACTTACGACCATAGGTTATGAAGCTGCTGTAGCTGTAAGTAATGCTCTTCTTTTTGATGAACTTCAACAGAGTTACTTTAATACAATAACAGCTTTAGTTAAAGCCATGGAGGCAAAGGAGCCATATACACAAGGTCATTCAGATAGAGTTAAAAAATACGCCTCGGCTATAGCCAGAGAAGTGAATTTATCTGATGAAAATATAGAATTAATAAAACGGTTTGGTGCTTTACACGACATTGGAAAAATAGGAATCCCAATAAGAATACTAAATAAGCCGGGCAAGCTGACTAGGGAAGAATGGAAGATTATCAAAAGCCATCCGCGTATTGGAGTAACAATAATTGAAACTATAGATTTTATGAAATTAGCAAAACCAATTATTCTGAGTCATCATGAGCGGTATGATGGAAAAGGATATCCAATGAGACTGCGGGATAAAAAGATTCCATTACTTGCTAAAATATTCAGCATTGCAGATGCATATGATGCAATGTTATCTGACAGACCATATAGAAAGGCGTTTAGTAAAGAATGTGCTTTGGCTGAATTAGCACGGAGTGCAGGTACTCAATTTGATCCCCGCCTTGCCAAAGCAGCGATTAGGGTTTTCAAAAAACTAAAGGAATGAAGCATTATTATGCTCAGAAATCCTGCAGTAGCTGGACAATTCTATCCTGCCTCAAAAGAGCAGCTCATTTGCGAAATAGAAAAGTACATTAATAAAAAAACGTCAAAAGAAAAAATTCTGGGTATCGTCTCTCCTCATGCAGGTTATATGTGTTCGGGGGAAACTGCAGTGCTTACACTATCAAGAGCAGAACTGCCGGATAATATAATCATCTTGGGCCCTAATCATACTGGAGCTGGCGCAAGATTTTCCATAATGGCTCATGGCATGTGGAATACACCTATAGATAATGTCAATATTAACGGCGAACTTGCAGAAATAATACTGAATAAAACCAGTTTGATAAAAGAGGATGAAGAAGCGCAGATTTACGAATATTCGATAGAGGTTCAGCTCCCTATTATTCAATATCTTAAGAATAATTTTAGATTTGTCCCAATTGTGGTTTCATATGGTGATATTAAACAGTATCAGGAGATTGGGTACGCAATTGCGAGCGCAATAGAAGATTTTAAGGAGGAGGTGCTCATTATAGCCAGTTCTGATATGACGCATCACGAATCATCTGAAACTGCAAAAACCAAAGATAATCTGGCTATTGAATCTATATTAGCTTTGGATGAGGTAGAACTTTTTAATAGAGTTCACAAGCATAGTATTTCTATGTGTGGCTGTGGGTCTGTGTGCATTATGCTTGCAGCATGTAAGAAGCTAGGCGCAAAGTATGCAGAGCTGGTAAAATATACTAATAGCGGAGAGGTGACAGGCGATTTTTCTCAGGTAGTTGGGTATGCAGGGATAACTGTAAAGTGAATTCTTCTCCAAAACGCATCTTTTACCTTATCACAGACCTTGACATTGGTGGCGCGGAAAGCATGCTTTTTGAGCTGGTGCGTTTGGTTGATAAAGAAAAATTCTTACCAACAGTCGGATGCTTGAAGGGAAAAGGTGTTATAGGTGAGAGGATAGAGGCGCTTGGCATAAAAGTAAAGTATTTTCAGGTCGAAAGGTTCTGGAATATAATTAAACTTCTTAAGATTATATCTTTTTTTAAAAAAGAGAAATTCGATATCCTTCATTCCTATCTCTTTCATGCAAACATAATCGGAAGAGTCTTCGGAAGAATAGCTGGTATTCCGATTATCATTTCATCAATTCGCGTGTGTGAAAAAGGGAGAAGAAGTCATCTCTGGATGGATAGAATTACTAACTGGATGGTGGATATTGAGATATGTGTATCAAAAGAAGTTAAAAATTTCACAATAGAAAAAGCTGGCATACCAGAACATAAGCTTAAGATTGTTGAGAATGGAATTACTGATTCATTCCTTGATGCGGTCACATCGTGTAGAAATAAAAAAGAAGAAATAAAGGGGAAATTGGGATTAGATAATTCGCTCATTGTTGGAACTATTGCCAGATTATCCAGGCAGAAGGGAATAGAATATCTCATAAAAACAGTTAAAATAGTGATTAGCAAATTTCCTGATATTACATTTATCATAGCAGGAAAGAAACTGTGTAGAGAAAAGCTTGTTGACTTATCAATTGAGCTTGGCATCTCGGATAAGGTTAAGTTTCTTGGTTTTATAAAGGATATTCCAAAACTATTATCTGTTATAGATATTTTTGTTTTACCTTCTTTGTGGGAAGGAATGCCGAATGTGGTCTTAGAAGCTATGGCAGCCGAGAAACCAGTTATTGCAACTGATACAGGAGGATCAAAAGACATTATAGATAACAACATAAATGGTGTGCTAGTGGAACCTAAAAACTCAGAAGCGCTTGCTGAAGCTATATTAAAACTTTTAAAAAATCCTGATGAAAGAGAGAGATTAGGCAAAGCTGCAGAACAGAGAGTTAAAGAGAAATTCCCTATTGATAGAATGGTTTCCAAAACAGAACAAATTTATACCCAGCTTTTGACTGTAACACCAAAATGATTATGCCCCTTTCTGTCATAATGCCCTCCTCTTAAATCGGGTATTATAGCTTCCTTAAAAGCGGACATTTCTATTTTGGCTTGATAGCATAGGAAATTATATGAATCTATCTAATTTCAAATTATGCTATGATTGGTAGTGGTTATGTTGAATAACAGTCCTATCTACTACAAAAACAGGCTCATCCAGATATTTCGGGATCATTGGGAAGGGTTCAAGGAGTTTCATCCTGAGCATGTAGATGAAGATATTGAGGTTAATGTCCAAAAGATGCTGGGTTGTGGACTGTTCAAGAACG
>JAUSPT010000004.1 GCA_030652805.1 bacterium
TTTTTTTTGCAACATCCATCTATATAGCGTGGTAAACCCCGCTTCAGCCGCTATTTCTTTTCTATTTTTATTGCGTGTGTCCATGTCT
Organism: bacterium; assembly: GCA_030652805.1. Lineage (NCBI taxonomy): Bacteria > bacterium. The sequence goes on from JAUSPT010000004.1 coordinate 89, forward strand.
ATTATTTTTTGCGTATTAGCAGATGGAAACTGGTGTCCTTTCGGTAGCTTAGGCAACCTTTCTTCATCCATAGCTTTACCAATAGATGAAGCCGATATGTAAATTATGTCTTGTATTGCAACCAGTGATTTATATTTCTTATAAAGCTGTTTTAAAAACATCCAGCGGGTTTTATAATTAGTTTTGTGATCTCGATTATAAGCAAGCCTTGTTCCGTCCCAGTCTATAGTCATTTTTTAAACTCCTTTTTTTACCGCTTTCGGCCACTTGTGAATTATTTCTAATTTTTCTGCCGGTGTCGGCTCAACTAAACAACTATGATCTTTTTCTACTGCGAATTTGTTTTTTTTAGTATTATAATAAACCGAATCTTTACTCTTTAATTTGCCTAAGGCTTTCCAATCATTCATGATTTAGCGTATTCCTTTCCTTTGTTGTTATAGATGTTGTTCATATCCGCTTCTCCCTACGCTTAAGTTCCAACTTTAATCCGGTAGTCTGATTTGAGGGTGATTCATATGTATAAGGTATTTCGGGCTGTGTTCCAGTCTGCATTCATCACATTCCCAGTTGTGTTGTCACCTATAAATTCACCATCTGAGCTTACAATCAGTTCTTTATAACCAATATCTATGGTCTTAGTGTCCATATTAAGCACCTTTTTTTGCGCCAGCGAAGGAAATCTATGTCCCTTAGGCAGTAGTTTTAGCTGAAGCTTGCCTTTTGCTGCTCTTAGTTTGTTCTCGTCTCTTATTGCCCTTGCAAACGCCTTGTGGCTTATACATATTGCTTTTGACGCTCGATAAAGCGATGTATGTTTATTATATAGTTGCTTTAAGAGCATCCAACGGCTTTTATATTTTGTTCCGTTGTCTCTGTTATAAGCAATTCTGTTTGCGTCCCAGTCAATACTCATTTTCTCCTTTAAAACATTTTAATTTGTTTGCGTTCTGCTTCAATACGTTCTTTTGCAATACGGCAAAAATGCTCCGAAATTTCAATCCCAATCCAGCGTCGTTTTAATGCCTCACAAGCTATTGCAGTTGTGCCCGAACCAAGAAACGGGTCGAGAATTAAATTTCGACTGCTTGAATATCTATTAATAATACACATAAACAAACCGACGGGCTTTTGTGTTGGATGGTATCTTTTTTCTGGAGATTCTTTTAAAAATCCATTCCATAACCATTTGATTTTTCTGATAGATTTTTTATGAGATGTCCAAGCAAGCTCGCAATCCCCGAAGTTGCCAGTATTATCTTTGTCCCATACAATCCAGCTTGTCGAAGGCGGTAAATAGTCAGTAAACAGATTACCCCCAAAAATTATTTGATGAGTTGATATTGACTGTATTAAATCGAAGACTGTTTTATCCGGTCTTGTTTTATTCCAGTTCTGTTTACCATAATCGGGTTGCTTAGCTAAACACCTACCACGACCCTTAGAATAATAATCAAAGTCTGTTCCATAGGGAGGATCTGTGAGACAAAGATCAACAGGCTCAAGTTCAGGTATTATATCCTCGCATGAACCATGATACAGCTTCCCCAATTCAGTCTCGTAGTAAGGCTTCATTAATTCCTCGGCTTTTTCCATTTCTTATTAAACCGTGTTAACAATAGCCAAGCGAACTGTGGCGTTATTTTAGCTTGCAGAGCTACCTGCCATCGGTACATATCAGCCGTGTCCATCTCCAGCACTGCTAATTGAGCCCATGAGGGGAATCTATGCCCTTTTGGTAGTCGTGGTATTCCTTCATCCACCATAGCCCTGTGAAACGATGTGTGTGCCATATAGAGGGCTTCACCGCATTTCTGGCATGTCTTGTATTCTGCGTAAATAGCTGATAGTTACCTTTTCTATAGAAAATCATAGAACTGGCTGTAAGGCGTCGAGACCATATGCACCGACGAATAGGATATTTTTGGATGCATTGAGATCGCTATCCATCAATAATCCACAAGAGCACTTGTAAGTTTCGCCACGACGGTTTGACTTACAAATGCGCCCACATTGGCTACAACGCTGGCTGGTATATTGAGAAGGAACTTTTTTAAAAATAACTCCGGTTTCTTCACACAGCATAGATAATTTATCAAGGACACCTCGATAAGTCCATCTTTGTAGCTTATTATTGAATTTCTTACATATTTTGCCTTTAGTCTTATGTTTGACATTTTTTAAGTCTTCAGCAAACAGCTCTTTGACATTATCTAAATCTAAAGCTTTACATGAGACATTGACCAATTCATTACGCTCGATCAAGGCACGTTTAAAAGCCTTACTGCCTTGCTTCTTGCGTGCTATTTTTTCATAAATTACATTATCCCCGATGAACTCACCATCAGAACTAACAATGAGCTTTTTATAACCGATATCAATGGCTTTCTGGCCACCAGAAGTCTTTATTGGAGGAGCTGGTTTTTCAAAGAAAATATCAACGAAATAACCATTTTCAGTTATTCTAAGCCGAATAGATTTTTTGATGATCCAGCCGGCTTCTATAAAGTGATTAAAATGGAAGTGCTTTTGGGAAGGCAGGTTGATTGTGATTTTGTTGCCTATTGAGGATAATTTAATCCAAATATCAAAGCTATTTACAGCTTGTTTAATATCAACAAAGCGTGAATCAAGCTCCATGACAACTCGATTAAGAACTGGCTTGGTTTTCTTTTTCTTCTTGCGCTGGGATTTAACAATAGATAGAGCTTGTTTTGCGGCAGCTTGTCTTAGCCTGGCCGATAACCAGCTTTCAACTGTAGTATCCTTGACAAAATTGCCAGAGAATTGCCTTTGCTCCCAAAGGCTGTCTATAAACAGGTTGACAACGCTTTGATATTCCTCGGCTATCTCTTTGACCTTCTCAAGCTTGCCAGTATTCGCAAATTTAAGGCTTATTGTCGATTTTCTTATCATCTTGAAGCTCTTTAATTAATTGTTCGGTTTTTCTTTTGCTTCGGCGTTGCCCATAAATTTTAGCACAAAAACTTGTAATAATTGAAACAAAGTCTTGAATTAAATCTTGTTTGTCTGTTTCAGTTTGATTTAAAATTATTATTTCACAATTAATATGAGAACATAATATTTCAAGGTATCTTACACCAAACCTTGATAATCTATCTTTGTGCTCAACAACTATTTTTGTTGCCTTGCCATTAAGCAAGACAGATTCAAGTTTTTTCCGTTTATCGTTTAATCCTGAGCCTATCTCTTTTAGATTAAGGTCTGCAGTCCATCCTTTGGCATTGCAAAAACCAATTAATCTTTTAGATTGGCTTTCAAGATTATCTTTGTTTTGAGAGGAACTAACACGGGCATAAGTAACAATAAAATCTTGTTTTTTTCCAATGGATTCAGGTATTATTATAGCCCCACCTGGTAACTTATAAGCCGAAGGGAGCTTTCCGGTTCTAAAATATTCCCATGCTGTTCTATAAGTAATGCCTTGTTTTTTAGCCCAGTGTGATAATTTCATGCCTTTATTATATATACTAATTTTCTATTGTCAACTATTATTTTCTATAAATCGTAAGTTTATCTATTATACTTTATTCCACATGTAGCGATTTAAATCCCAATCGATTGCCATTTCATTTATTGCCTACCACTAATGCTATTCCACTATTCCCAAAAACCAGCGCATATATTGTATGTTCGTAGCACTCAGAATATAAAAATCCGATGAGCTTATCACCGAAACCGCCAACATATTTAAAGGATTTAATTTCAGCGAATAGGAATCTTTTCATTTTTTGCCCTCCGCTTAAATCTTTTCTTATTGTGTTTTTCCTGCCATGCTTCAAACGGCCCCCAGGCAGGATGATTTTCTCTTTCCGGTTGATTTTTCAGCGGATCCCCATCTGTCTTTAGGAACATAGGCCCATAATAAGCCTGGAATCTCCACCTCCAGAGCTTGCCATTTTTATCAATTCCTTCGCCGAAATAAACACCGTGCGAACACTCGATGCAATAAGGTGAGTCGAAAGCACGGCATATGGTGCTGGTACAAATATCCGGTCTCATTTTTTAATTTCCCTTATTATTTTTGGATTAGCTGGCATATTAATACTCCACTATGCAACATGGAAATTCTTTATCAATCTGATACCAAACGTTGTTAATTTTAATTGGCATAGGGATTAGGTGGTCAGCGTTATCATCTTCGATCACATCGTGGGCTACCAGGAGATCACACACAATCGCCATTGCATTCGTGATGTCGAACTTATGTTTGGAATCCCTCACGAAATGAAAGCCGATTATATGCGGCGGCTTGCGTTTTTTTAAATCTGCCCGCATAGATTTCACAGCGGCTTCAAATAAATTAGGTCGTGTTTTGTAATTCTCTACGGTCTTTTTAGATACTGAATATTTCTTAACGCCTAATTTTTGTAGGTATTTACGCACAGTCTTTGAGTGAAACACCCCCTTTACTGTTGCTACCTTTGAGTTTTTTAATGAAGGCGTGTTTCCAGGAATATGGATTCTCATCAGCTTAACTCCTTTATTTAATTAGGTCCCGTGGGTCTAAATTGAGAGCTTTGGCTATTTTCTCTGCGTGGGTTATTTTCTTAGACTTAATCATATAAAATAATAACTGCCTGCTAACTTTCATTTTATTAGCAAGCCATGCTTGATTCTCGCCAAGTCTTTCTAATTCCTGTTTTATTTTGAGTGTGTTCAGTTCCATAGTTTATTCATATCATTAACTTTATTGCCTGTCAAGTTTTTTCTTAACAGATTTTTGCGCTCAAAATTCTTAATGAAAGCACCCATTTATGCAAATATATTAATTCAAGTAAAAGAATAGTTTGACAGATATTTCAGATTGTGTTTATATAAACAAAACAAAAGGAGAATATTATGGGATTATGTATTGAATGCAAAAAAAGACCGATTAAAATCAAGAAAAGAAAACTATGCTCTATATGTTATGGAAAACTTTATAGGCAAAAGAGATTAGCTAAAATAAATCCAAGCGAAACAATGA
>JAUSPT010000005.1 GCA_030652805.1 bacterium
ACCCTGATCCGACTGGCGGAGCAATATATTTGCCAAAGCGCCGCACAACGCCAACCTCATCCGGGCCAATGGAATAGATTGCGCTTTTTAGCAGTATCAATATAAACAGGCCAACGACTATAAGTGGAACTACACCTCCAAACTTACTGAGCTTCTGCTTTCCTAAATTAATCATACGTTCCAGATCATCACCACCGTATTCCATAATTCCTCCTTTTTATTCTATAACCTCCATCCCATCCATGTAAGGCTGGAGAGCTTTGGGGATGGAAACACTTCCATCTTCCCTTTGATTATTTTCCAGAAGCGCAACAACAGTTCTTGCAAGAGCCACACCAGAACCGTTCAAAGTGTGCACAAACTCTACCTTTTCTGTCTGTTTTCTTCTGAACCTTATATTAGCACGTCTTGCCTGAAAATCCTCAAAATTACTACAGGAAGAAACTTCAAAATACTTATTCTGTCCAGCTCCCCATACCTCTATATCATAGCATTTTGCCGCCGCAAATGAAATATCTGTTGTATTCAGCACAATAACCCTGTATGGAAGCTCCAATTCACGAAGTATAGTTTCTGCGTTTTTAAGTAAAGATTCAAGCTCATCATAAGAGTTCTCAGGATTTACAAACTTCACCATTTCAACCTTGTCAAATTGATGTACTCTATTAAGTCCTCTGGTGTCTTTTCCATAAGAGCCGGCTTCTCTTCTAAAGCATGGAGAATACGCTGTATAGCAGATTGGCAAATCATCCTCTTTTAATATCTCGTCTCTATGTATATTTGTAACAGGTACTTCTGCAGTTGGTATGAGAAAAAAATCATCTATCTCGCATCTATACATATCTTCTTCCATTTTGGGCAGTTGCCCTGTGCCTGTCATAGAAAGCCTGTTTGCTATAAAAGGAGTTGATATTTCTTTATAGCCATGCTTTTTTGTGTGAATATCAAGCATAAAATTTATAAGCGCTCTTTCAAGTCTGGCGCCCGAGCCCTTATAAAGACAAAAGTGGCTGCCTGTTATCTTTGAAGCTCTCTCAAAATCCAGTATATCCAGACGTTTTGCAATTTCCCAGTGAGTCTTTGGAGCAAAAGTGAATTTTGGTATTCCCCCCCATTTTTTAATCTCAACATTGTCCTTTTCTGACTTGCCAATTGGCGTTGTCTTGTGTGGAATATTTGGGACAAACAGCAGCTTTTGGTGCAATTTTTTATCTATACCACCCAATTTCCCATCTAATTCTTTGATTTTTTGGGATATGACTCTTATTGTAGCTTTATATGCATCTGCAGATTTGCCCTCTTTTTCAAGTCTTGGAATTTCTGAAGAAGCAAGATTCCTTCGTTGCTTAAGGATTTCCGCCTCTCCAAGTAACAACCTTCTAGCTTTATCAATGGCTAATATTTCATCAATATCCACTGACATATTTCTGTTTTTTACTGCTTTTTTTACACAGCTCGTTTTTTCTCTTATAAATTTTATATCCAGCATAATATTAACTCCCACAAAACTGTTCCGCATTATGAACAACATTTAGGGCTTTGTCAATATTCTTATTGAAAAGATAAATATCGCTGTGCTATAGTTTGAAGGATATATTTACACTAGCAAAAGGGGGGATTTATGAAGGAATGTACCAGCGAAAACATAAGAAATATTGTTCTGGTAGGGCAAGCAAGCTCTGGTAAGACTTCTCTTGCAGAAGCAATTCTATACAACTGCGGGGGTTCAAACAGACTGGGCAAGGTAGACGAGGGATCAAGTAATTTTGATTATACTCCTGAAGAAACACAAAGAATGACAACAATAACTTCAAAGGTCTGTGCATGTGAATATGACGATATCAAAATAAATATTATTGATACTCCTGGTTATGCTGACTTTACAGGAGAACTAAACTCTGCGCTTAGAGTTATAAATAATGTGATAATAATATGTGACTCTACAGCAGAAGTTAGCTTACAGAATGAGAGGATCTGGAACCTAGTAAAGTCTGAAGCTTCAAGCAGATTGATTTTTGTGAATAAAATAGGTAAAGATGGTTCAGGTTTTTTCAAGATTATTGAGTCTGCTGCAAAAACATTCAAAGAAAGGGTTGTCCCTTTACAGATTCCGATCGGAGAAGGATCATCATTTAAAGGGATTGTTGATTTACTAAATATGAAGGCAATTGTTTTTGATGGACAGAGGTCAAAGACAGAGGATATTCCAGAAGCTCTTTCAGACCAAGCAAATCAATACAGAGAAAAATTAGTTGAGGCATTAGCTGAAACAGATGACACCTTGATAGAAAAATATCTTGAAGGGAAGGAGCTCTCTCAGGATGAACTTTCCAACGCATTAAGTAAAAGCATTCAGTCAAGATTGTTTATTCCAGTGATGTGTGGCTCTGCATTAAACAATACAGGAGTCAGATTGCTTACAGAGCTAATAATCTCTTCTATGCTGTCTCCTGTTGTAGATAATGCTGTGTCAGGGAAAAAGCCTAACACAGATGAAACTGTAGAAAGGAAAGCTAATGATACGGATCCATTTAGTGCCTTAGTATTTAAAACCGTATCCGAGCCTCATCTTGGGGAGCTGAGCTTTTTCAGGATATATTCAGGCACAGTATCTTCTTCATCAGATATTTATAATTCCTCCAGAAAAGAGAAAGAAAGGCTTGGGCAAATTGTGCAAATGCAGGGGAAGAATAAAATAGATGTAAATAAGCTCCATACAGGAGATATTGGGATAGTTGCTAAACTGAAAAATACAAAAACAGGGGATACTTTATGTGATAGTGGAAATCCTATATTGTTTTCTCCTCCTAAATTCCCTTTACCGATTATATCATTCGCAATTAAGCCTGAGGCAAGAAAAGACGAAGATAAAATTGGTACGGCTTTGACTAGATTAAAAGAGGAAGATCCCACATTAGGAGTGGAAGTTGATAAGGAATTCGGACAAACAATTATTTCCGGGCTTGGAGAGCTTCATTTGGAGGTTATTGTAAGTAAACTGGCAAAAAAATTTGGTGTGAATGTCAGTATGGAAAAACCAAGAATTCCGTATAGAGAAACAATAAAGAAATCTGCAAAAGGTCATACTAAATATAAAAAACAGTCTGGAGGACGCGGACAATATGCTGAGGTATATATTGAAACTGGACCGCTGGAAACCGGCAAGGGATTTGAATTTGTTAATAAGATAGTTGGAGGCGCTATTCCAGCCAAATTTATTTCTTCAGTTGAAAAGGGATTAAAGCAGGCAATTCAAAAGGGAGTTATTGCTGGCTATCCAGTTGTTGATTTAAGTATATCTCTATATGACGGCACATTTCATACTGTTGATTCCTCTGATATAGCCTTTCAGATAGCTGCCTCTATGGCGTTTAAGGATGCTATGACGGCGGCAAATCCTGTGTTAATGGAACCGATCATGGAGATAGAGGTTGCAATTCCTTCTCAATATATGGGAGATGTCAATGGAGACCTGAACTCCAGACGCGGGAGAATTATTGGAATTGATACAGATGAGAACACTCAAACAATAAAGGCAAATATTCCTTTGGCTGAGCTCTATAAGTATGCAACAGATCTTAAATCTATGACACAGGGAAGCGGTACTTACAGCATGCAGTTTTCGCATTATGAACAGGTTCCTGCGCAAATAGGCACTAAAGTTGTTGAGGAAACAGAGAAAATGAAGAAAGGGTAGAATAGATGTCAGGTCATTCAAAATGGGCATCAATCAAACATAAGAAAGCGAAAGTTGATGCGCAGCGTGGAAAGACATTTACAAAGCTTATCAAGGAAATAACTGTTGCTGCGCGCAGTGGAGGAGGCGATGTCAACGCTAATGCCAGACTAAGAAGTGCTATTCAGGTAGCAAAAGACGCCAACATGCCTGCGTCAAATGTAGAGCGTGCAATTAAAAAAGGGACAGGGGAATTACCCGGAGTGAACTACGAAGAGCTTGCGTATGAAGGATACGGCCCTGCCGGAGTAGCTATTTATGCAGAACTTCTTACTGATAATAAGAATCGTACAGTTTCTGAAATAAAACATGTTTTCTCAAAAAATGGCGGACATCTTGCTGAAGCAGGAAGTGTAGCATGGATGTTTGAGAAAAAGGGTTTATGTCATGTTAAAAAAAATGCTGCAAGCGAGGATAGACTTATGGAGATTGTTTTGGATGCTGGAGCTGAAGATATGAACACAGAGAGTGATTTCTACGAGATCATAACTAATCCTCAAACTTTTGAGCAAGTAAAGGCAGCAATTCTAAAAGAAGGCATCACTCCTGAGCTGGCAGAAATAACTATGGTGCCTAAGAGTACAGTTCCTGTTGCAGGGAAAAAGGCTGAACAGGTGCTTCATCTTGTGGAGACACTCGAAGATCATGATGATGTGCAGCATGTTTATGCGAACTTTGATATCTCTGATGAGGAAATGGGAAAGATATAGTGCGCATTCTTGGTGTTGATCCAGGCGTTGCCAGAACAGGCTATGCAGTTATAGAAACCCAGCAGGGAAAAGATGCTCTTTCACCTTTAAGATTTGGATGCATAGAAACATCCAAAGATGAGCCATTTTTTAATCGTCTCAAGATAATTTACGCTAAAATCTCTGATATAATAGAAAAGTATAATCCTGATGTTCTTGGCATTGAAGAACTGTTTTTTTGCAAGAATGTAAAAACTGCTCTTCAGGTAGGACAAGCAAGGGGAGCGATTATAGTAGCTGGTGTTAATGCTAATCTTGAAATAGCATCCTATACGCCTTTGGAAGTAAAGCTAGCTATAGTGGGATATGGGAAAGCATCCAAACAGCAGGTTCAGTTTATGGTAAAAAAGCTTTTGCGTCTCGAGGAAACACCAAAGCCCGACGATGTAGCAGATGCTTTGGCTATTGCCCTGTGTTATATAAATCGATCAGTACCTAGAGGAAAAAATGATAGGATACATAGAAGGAAAGTTATCGGTTAAAACGCCAACTTTTATTGTTGTAGATGTTGGTGGAGTTGGCTATGAAATGCATATTTCCCTGACTACATATAATCAAATTGCTAAAACAGGAGAAAAAGTAAAGATTTTTACCCATCTTTATGTAAGAGAAGATAAGTTAGAACTCTATGGCTTTGCAGCTGAAGATGAGAGGGGGTTTTTCAAAACACTAATTTCAATATCAGGGATAGGGCCAAGTGTGGCTATAAGGATTTTATCTGCTATAAAAGTTGATAGATTTAAGGCTGCTGTTGTGGATGAAGATGTTGGGATATTAACCACAATCCCAGGCATAGGCAAAAAAACTGCACAGCGAATCATAGTAGAACTCAAGGATAAAATAGGTGTTTTAACAAACAGAGAAAAATCTTATCTGATTGGCAAAGACCCTGAGGAACGTTCTGTAATCAATGACAGTATATCTGCATTGGTTTCATTGGGGTATTCCCGCGCTATTGCACAAAGAGCTGTTGACAGAGTGCTGTCTGAAACAAAAGAAGAGATAAAGATAGAAGAGCTTATACGAAAGTCTCTTAAGTTTGTATAAATTTAACATAAAAAATATCAAAAATACATATCAAGAGTTCTTTAAAAAGGATTCTCAAGACTTACTCACTGTCTCTGCTCCCGGACGGATTAATCTGATTGGTGAACATACTGACTACAACGGGGGATTTGTTTTGCCTATTGCTATAGATAGAAATATTTATATGGCTGGAACAAAACGCAATGATGGAATTATACGAGTATACTCAATAGATTATGAGCAGAATGTCCAATTTAATATTGATTCTATTCGGTTCAATAAAGAAAAGATGTGGGTAAATTATATTGGGGGAGTACTAAAGTCTTTATTGGAGATAAAAGCTGATACTAATGGTGCAGATATTGTTTTTGGAGGAGACATCCCTGAGGGAGCTGGACTTAGCTCTTCTGCTGCTCTTGAAGTTGCGACAGTATATTTTTTTAACACACTATTTAACATGCATATACCTCATATAGAAATGATTAAACTGTGCCAAAGAGCAGAAAATCAGTTTGTTGGAGTGAACTGTGGAATAATGGACCAGTTTGTTTCTATGCTGGGGAAAAAAGACCATGCATTGTTTCTTGATTGCAAGAACCTTTCTTATAAAAACATCCCTTTAAAGCTGGAGGAATTTAACGTAGTTGTTTGTAATACAAATCTAAAGAGAGAGCTTGCCAGCTCAGAATATAATAAGCGAAGAGCAACATGTGAAAGAGCTGTATCCAGTCTTAAAAGATTTCTTCCGCAAATAGAAATACTTAGAGACGTATCTATAGAAGAATTTGAGAAATACAAAGGCTCGCTTGATGAGATCGCACAGAAAAGATGCAAGCATGTTCTTTATGAAAATAGACGTGTATTAGATGCCATAAATGCTCTGGGCAGGAATGACATACTTGAGTTTGGCAAGCTGATGAATGAATCACATGAGAGCCTAAAGAGTGATTATGAAGTAAGCTGTCTTGAGCTTGATACAATGGTAAATATTGCGAGGAGCATTAATGGTGTAATTGGAGCCAGAATGACTGGCGGCGGTTTTGGAGGCTGCACTGTAAATATTGTTAAAAAAGATGTTATTGATAAGTTCTCTCGAGTAGTAAGCAAAGAATATCAAAAAAAGACAGGTATTAAACCAAATATCTATATCTGCAGTCCGGAGAATAGTGCAAAAAAAATATCTTGAGATACTACTTAATGGACTTCAATGCCTGCCATGAAACTTTATAGTTATTGCTTGCGCTCCACAACAGCCATCCGCATGCATTAGCTTCTTTAGCAGCTCTTATCTGTTCAAGAATGTAGCCTTTATTCCACTTGGAGTCGGTTATCTTATATGGAAATGCCTGAAGCCATGGCCTTATAATAATACCTGTTTTTTCTGTAGCAATTCCGGTTTTTTTACAGCCCTGTGAAATAAAATAGTATGGATGGTCTGCAGGATTCTTCCTGCCTTCAAACCTGCCGTAGAAATGAGATGGATACAGCATAGGGCTTATTATATCAGCATATCTTGCAAGATCCTGAATCCTCTGACCTGTGATTTCCTCATCTTCCTTTCGCTGCCAGGCCGTGATTGCATAAACATCTATGGATAATAAGACTTTCTTTCTGCGTGTTAATTCATAAGCTCTCTTCAGAAAACTTGTTATGATTGTATGTTTCTCGATGTTTGCCTCATCAAATGAATACTTTGCATCCTTGACATTCCCCATTGCAGGAAATCTGAGATAATCGAACTGAATTTCATCCACACCCAAATCGCACAGCTCTGTGACCAGGTCAAGATTGTATTTCTGGACCATCCCAAGAGAAGGGTCCACCCACTGAATTCTTCCCTTTTGTTTCCACACACCTCCGCTAGACTTGCTCTGTATAGCTAAGGCAGGGCGTTTCTTAGCTAATATTATATCACAGAAAAGCGCAATTCTTGCTACAACATGCATATCCTCTCTATGCAAAAGATATATCATTTTACTTATGTCTCTTATCTGGGATTTTCTGGTAGCACCTATTTCCTTTGCGAGTGGTACTGAGCTTTCATATGTCACTACGCCATCAACATCTTTCACGTCAAAAACTATGGTGTTTCCTCCAAAAGATTTCAGTTTTTTTGCTAATGTCAAAATTTTTTCTGTTCCTGCTGTATTGCCGGTTATGTATATTCCTTTGGCATTAAAAGATTTGTCTTTTGTGATTGTTTTTGCCTTGACGGGCTTTGTTCTGACAACAGGAATCCTGAGTTTTTTATTTATCTTAAGACCTGCCTGATTAACATCGTTAATCTTTTTTATTTCCTTAACAAAAGAGGATAGTGAATAGAAATCGCTCAGGGGGAGATATTTATCAGCAATTTTATATAATGACTCTCCACTTCTTACAGTGTGAGTTATGAAAGAGGATGAGGAAGCGTATAATGGCAAAAGGCAAAATCCAAATAAAAGCCAGATACTAAATAAAATACGAAATTCTAATATCGAAATCCGAAACAAATTCAAAATTCTAATTTTCAAAATACTAAACATTAGACCAGAAGCTATCACTTTTCATAAGGCAAGTCAAGCAGATGGGATGTAAAATGCTTGTAAAAAATATAAGAAAGTATGATAATTTAGGTAGCCTATAAAAACATATTAGGAGTATATATTATGAGCGATTGTTTATTCTGTAAGATTGTTAACAAGGAAATCCCAGCAGAAATAGTATATGAAGATGAGGATATGATAGCATTTAAGGACATTAAACCTGTTGCCCCCACTCACATCTTAATAGTTCCAAAGAGCCACATTCCAACGATTATTGATGTTGATGACAATGTATTAATTGTGAAAATACATAAAATAGCTGTAGAAATAGCAGAGAAAAATAACATTGCTTCTTCAGGTTTTCGCATAGTATGCAACTGCAACAAACATGGCGGACAAGAGGTGTTTCATCTACATTTCCATCTTATAGGTGGAAGAGTTATGAACTGGCCGCCAGGCTAATTTGACAAATCTCATATCGTAATGCTAGACTAAAAATTTAGCTTTTCAGAAGAAATGTCAATAAAGGCAGTCTAAATTCATGGCTGGAATGATTCCTGATACAGTTATTGAGGATATACAACAACAGAGCGATATTGTTTCAGTTATTTCCAGTTATATTCCCCTAAAACAGGTAGGGAGAAGTTTTAAAGCACTGTGTCCATTTCATCATGAAAAAACTCCGTCATTCATAGTCAGTCCGGAAAAACAAATATTCCATTGCTTTGGCTGTGGAGCAGGAGGCAATGTATTTGGCTTTGTAATGAAATACGAAAATATGACTTTTATTGAAGCAGTAGAGTCACTTGCAGATAAAGCAGGGATCTCCATTACAAGGCAAAAAATGAATACAGATGTTTTAGACCTGTATAGAGTTCACAATATAGTCTCTGATTATTTTAATAATATGCTAATAAATAGTTTAGAGGGCAAACATGCTTATAAGTATTTGAAGAACAGAGGAATTGATAGTCAGATAATTAAAGACTTTAAACTAGGATATGCGCCAGCCTCTCCAAAGAGTTTGTTGGAATTTGCTAAAGGGGAAAAAATACCTGAGGTATTTTTAGTTAAAGCGGGTATAATTGCGTATGACTCTCGCGAGAAAAACAAGTATGTAAGATTTAAGAATCGTATTATATTTCCAATATATAATACACAGGGAAAAATCGTAGGTTTCGCGGGCAGAGCGCTTGATGATAAAACACTTCCCAAATATCTAAATTCTCCACAAACAGATTTATACAATAAGAGCAATATTCTTTATGGACTTAATATTGCGAAAAAAGAAATAGCTGATAATAAGCATGCTGTTATAGTGGAAGGGTATATGGATCTCTTGTCGCTTTATCAGGCAGGGTTTTTAAATGTTGTAGCATCCTCAGGAACATCCTTAACAGTTCAGCAGGCCAAATTACTGTTAAGATATGCTACAAAAGCAACTATAGTCTATGACGGAGATACAGCTGGAACTAATGCAACATTACGCGGACTAGATATCTTAGTTGAACAAGGGTTAATGGTAAAAATTGTTAGACTGCCTGTAGGTGAAGATCCTGATAGCTTTCTTAATAAATACGGGAAGAACAAGTTTTCCAATATGCTAGAAGCAGCAGTTGATATTATTACTTATAGGATTAGTATTTTAGAAAATCAGTTAGATTCAGCATCTATAGATGGCAAGGCAGAAATTGCAAAAAACATACTGCCTACAATCAGCAAGATTACAGATTCCATTAGGAAATCCGAATATATCAGGTATTTAGCAGCAAGGCTATCGTTGGATGAAGCGTCTGTATTAGATGAGCTGGGTAAAATAGAGGATCAAGTATCTGAGCGAATATTCTATCATCCAAGTGCCACTCTCTTACCAACAGAAAGGGTTGAGAAACACTTGCTGCAATTGATGCTAGAAGATACAGATATTGTTAAAAAAGTGCGTCGGGCTTTAGTTGTAGAGGACTTTTTGAATAATAACTATCGGCAGATTGTGGACTTATTATTTAAACTAGACATAGCTGGTAAAATGTTCTCTTGTAAGAATATTTTAAATCAGTTAGAAAGTGATGTGCTTAAGGACATAGTTACAGGTCTCATTATGGAAACTATTCCTCATTCTGAAAAAGAAAAAGAGGTTGACCAGACAATAGCAAAGTTGAAAGAAAAAAAAATAAATAAAAGGATAGCTGAACTCAATGCAAGTTTAGGAAAAACAAAAGAAACAGGCGAAGTGAGGAGTCTTCTAAAGCAGATAATGGAACAGAAAGAATTGATAATACATTTGAAAGGTGAATGGTAAGTATGAATAAGAGAAAAAGATACCCTAAAGGCACAAAAAAATTAATAGAATTAGGAAAGAAAGAAGGGCACTTGACCTATGAAAAGATAAATGAGATGCTTCCCGTTGATGTTGTCTCATCAGAGCAGATTGATGATATTCTTATGATGTTAGGAGACATGGATATTGAGATTTTATCTGCTCCTGAGACCAAGATTACAGCTGTTTTAAAAGAAAAAGAAGTTGAAGAAACACTGGATGTTGCTACAAAGTCAAAAGTTAGTGATCCTGTGCGCACATATCTGCATCAGATGGGACAGATTGATTTACTTACCAGAGATCAGGAATTAAAACTGGCGAAGAAGATTGACAAGGCAGAGAGAAAATTAAGAAGACTAGTATTTACCTGTGGGTTTGCACCTAAACAAATAAAGATCATAGTTGATAGGTATCTTCAAAAGTTAAAAGAGACTGAAACAGAAATTGAGGATATTCTTGATGATGAAATAAGTATTCAAAGCAAAGATCTATTAAAAAGCATGCCTGCTTTATTAGATAGTATAAGCGACGCTGACATAAAAATTCATGATTTAAAGAAGAAACTGAAAAAACATGGACTCTCAAAAGAACAGGAGTTAAAAATAACAGAAGAAATAAATTTCGAAAAAAATAGGATTATAAAAATCGGAAGTAATCTTAAATTGAGTCAGACAGACATATTAGAAACCGCTAATAAGATAAAATGTTCTCTCAAAGAAATGAATGAGATAAAAGCAAGGATTAACGAGATTGCAAATAAAGTGGGAATGAGTAAAAAACAGATATCTATTATATCAAGAGAAATAACGAACAAGAAGATACTTCCCAAGAATGTAATTGAGCAAACAGGTCATACACTTATGGAGATTTTAGAAGCTAACCATAACATAAGCAAAAGTCAAAGAAGAATAAGATATTTAGAAGCAGAAGCTGCACTATCCTTTGACCAGCTGTCTGAATTAGTAAAGGAAATAGAGTATGAGGAAGTAAGAATTTCTGCAGTAAAGAAGGAAATGGCAGAGGCGAACCTACGTCTTGTTGTAAGTATTGCTAAAAAGTATGTTAATAGAGGCTTGCCTTTTTTGGATCTGATTCAAGAAGGCAACATAGGCCTAATGAAAGCTATAGATAAATTTGAGCATAAGCGAGGTTATAAGTTTTCTACTTATGCAACATGGTGGATTCGCCAGGCAATAACAAGAGCAATAGCTGATCAGGCTAGAACGATTCGCATTCCTGTGCACATGATAGAAACGATTAATAAGTTTGCAAGAACATCACGTGAGCTGATACAGGAGTTTGGAGAAGAGCCCAGCCCGGAGCAACTTGCAGAAAGAATGAAGCTACCTATAGATAAAGTTCGTGGCATAGTTAAGATAGCCCAGCATCCGATATCTCTTGAAGCACCAGTAGGAGATGAGGGAGATACTCATTTCGGAGATTTCATAGAGGATAAGAGTATTGTTTCTCCATCAGCTGCTACTTCATCTGTAATGTTAAAGGAACAGTTAGAAGAGGTTCTAGTGACCCTTACTGAGAGGGAGGCAAGGATATTAAGACTCAGGTTTGGTCTTAATAATGGGTATCCTCATACCTTAGAAGAAGTAGGCAATGTATTCCATGTAACAAGAGAGAGGATCCGCCAAATAGAAGCAAAAGCTTTGAAAAAGTTATGCCATCCAATTAGGAGTAGAAAGCTTAGGGGATTCCTTGAAGTAACGAGCTAGGGGCACGGCGCGCCGTGCCCGTACTATGCTTTTTTGTATATTAATAGAGCAAGTGTAATGCCGAGTAATCCACAGAGGTTAAGCTTTAAGCCAAATCCTAATGTTATGCTAAAAACCACTAGATTCAATGTTGCCGGGCCGAGTTGCATATTTGGTCCTTTTACAAAAATATTATGAATTACACCAGTAGGAAGAAGAAGCCCAAAGATTTCTCCTACTATACTGCCCACAAGCCCGCCTATCGCTATTACTGCTAGAAAAAAACCTATTCTGCCTTTTAATAATGCCATTATATAACCCTCCAAAATTCTATTTATTATATCATTATATTCCCCAAGTATACATACCTTAACTTTTTTTTTGCAATTTCATATGCCTGCTCCAAAGTTTCAATCGGAGTAATAGAACTGGTTTTCATCTTATAATGCGGGAAATATCTCGAAAAATGCAGAGGTATATCTACTCCTATGTTTTTCACTATCCAGTTGACGAGATTTTCAAAGTGCCTAGTTGTGTCATTAAATCCTGGGATAACAAGATTCGTTATCTCTATATGGCAGCTTGTGCTAGATATTTTTATGGTTTTCAATACAGTTTCAAGGTCTCCTTTGCAGATTTCTTTATAAAATTTTTCGTCAAAAGCTTTTAAATCAATATTCATGGCATCTATAAATGGGAGTAATTCTTTGAGCGGATTTTCATTAATATAGCCGTTTGTTACAAGCACGTTCTTCAAGCCTTTTTCTTTAGCAAGCTTAGCTGTATCCATTACATATTCATACCATATCATTGGCTCAGAGTATGTGTATGCAATGCCAATGGAACTTCTCTCCAGAGCCTTTTCTACAGCTTCAAATGGTGACATCTCGTGAGTAGAAACATTACGTTCTTGAGAGATCTGCCAGTTTTGACAAAAAGGGCAAGCAAAATTGCAGCCAGTAGTACCTAATGAGAGGATTAAACTTCCAGGGCAAAAGTGATACAGAGGCTTTTTCTCTATAGGATCCATTCCCTGGGAACTAATGCGGGAATATATGTTTGAGAATAGCTTATTCCCTATATTTTCCCTTGCGCCGCAGAATCCGCTTTTACCCTCCTTTCCTACATAGCTTTGGGCAAAGCAAACACTGTACAGAATCATTGTTGAGCTTTTTGTAATATAGAGCTTCTTTCATAATTCTGAGACCTTTAACTGGCTTTTATTTGTCCCGTTAAATATTTGTGAATTATGCTTGAAACTAATGTTTGATAAGGCAGGCCTTCTTGAACAGCCCGTAGCTTTATATTATTATAGTCCCAATCGGACATGCGGATATTGATCTTTTTGATCTTATTCAAAGCATTATGGGCATGGGTTTGATATTTTTTTATTTCTTTTGTCATATCGGGAACGGCAACCCATTCGCCATTTTCAATTTCCTTTTCCAACGCCGCTTCTTCTTTAGTGAGCAGTAGCTTTTTCATTTCTTACCTCCAATATGTTTTTTAGTTGATGAACGACTGGGATATATTGTTTTTAAAAAACATGTTCCATCATGTTCTTCCACAGAGGGCACATTAAATGCATACCCTTCGCGTTCAACCACAAATATTTTTTGATTTGCTTTCTTCGGGTGCTTTAGAATCGCCCGCAAATATCCTTCGTTTATAAGATAAATTATTTCCTCAAATGTAATGTTGCGGTTTTCCGCCAACCATTTGTTTTTTTCGGGACTCCAATTGAATTTCACAAGCTAAATATATGACAATGTCTATCTTTTGTCAATATTATTATTTCTGGAGTTTCCTCAAAATCTATTTAAAATATTCTTTTCGTCATTGCGAACGAAGTGAAGCAATCTCGTCTTTTGAGATTTTTATTTATTTTTTAAGGATTAAGTATCCTCTTCTGAAATGCTATATAAGAATTTTTTTTGGCAATTCTTACTACAAAAATGTCTGCTTTCAGTATGGTATTTTGAAGGAGCGCCACAAACTTCACATCTAAAATATTCAGAAAGACATCTTTGGGTGCAGAATTTTTTACCTTCTGCTTTCCAATGAATACTCTTATAGCTCTGTTTGCAATTTACACAAGTTCCCCTTCCTGCAATAACTAGTTTCCAAAAAAGCCAGACGGGAACGACTATAATCCATAAAACTAGAAACCAAATAAAACCTTCCACTTTTATTCCGCACCTTTACAATATTATCAGCAATTAAAATCCATCTATTTCTTTTTCTGTTATTTCTGCTGTTTCTTGTTCATGCTTTTTCCAGCATTCTCCACCATAATAAAATAAATCTGTTTTTGTAAAACTATAGTCTAATATTAAAGTTGAATCAAATTTGAACCAAGAATATTTTTCCATAAATTGGTTTAGTTGACTAGGACTGCCGTATTTTTTTGTTAAAAGGGTTTTTAAGCCAGACCCGACTGATGTAGCGTCCCATGAGACAGTAATAGCAGCAAGTAATTTACTCTTTGGTGTAAATATAAGAGTTACGTTACAAGATTCGCCAAAAATTTTATCAAAATATGCTAATCCTTCCCCTTTAAGAGGAACAAAGTTTTTATTTTTATTTTTTAATTGGTTTTTAGTATCAACAAAAGTTTGCCCCCATTTATAATCTTCAAAACAGACAGTTTGTGCTTTCATTTGTTTCCACCATTCATCATCACATTCTTCTGCTTTCAGCTCTATAACAGACCAGATAATAAGCATTGCCACCAACCCGAACAAAAACATCCTCTTCATTAAACCTTTAGCACTCGTATTCATTTGTTTCGTTTATTTATTATAGTTTTTTTGTTTTTGAAAAAACTTAGTCAGATTTTATTATTATCCCATTACGGATATGTAATTTAAATGTTTTTCTTCCAACATATCCTCCCATGCGATTTTTAGCATTGCATGTTACGCTTACACGATAACTATAATATGTTTTTCCAAAATCAAGATGCGATGGATTTTGAATATAGAATTCAATAGGCGCTGGTTCTTGAATCCATGCTTTTACAGGTTTGCTTATTGTTAAATCATACACACTTTGAGGGTCAAAAAAAATTCTATTTATCCAATCATGGACTATTTCTTCATAATCAGATGGATATTGTCCATAATCTGCTATTGCTTGTTCTGATATCGTTGGACATGGCCCATAATCTGATATATCTACGGTTGCTTGTTCTTTTTCTAACATCGTTGGCATCGCAGCACACCCACTTATAAGCAATAAAACTATCAATACAGATATTAATTTTATTCTCATCATACTTTACCTCCTTGCTTTGTTTTAACTTTTGCTCATTTTTTGATTCAATTCTTTTAATTCTTTCACTATATTCCCTAATCTGGAAATAATGATTATAGGTGCCAGAAATAAGATAATCCCATACACACCTATTGCTAAACTCAATACCATATATCCCATAATTCCTTCCATTTTATCATCTCCCTTTTATTTTTATCTTTTTAAGTATTGCTCCTTGATTTTCCCATTTTTGCGGTCCCACATATAATCAAATGATAGAGGACCGATAATTATTCTCTTAAACTCTTCTTTTTCGGTATCCGAATTTTTTTGGGGACAAGAATCAGTTGGTTCCTGTGTTGGGAATGTCTCCCATGAAATTGTTTCTATTTTAGAGTGTGAATCGACAAAAACCTCTATGTTTTTAACTTGGCGAGCGTAAAGGTATGGATGATGACCACAGGTAATCTGGTTATTGAAGTCAACATTAGCTTTGTATGGGATATTCTTTCGATTCTTAGCATAGTCGGCAAGTTCACTAATATCAGATATTTTGAGATTATACAAAAACTCAACAAGATCAATAATGCGCTTTCTGCCCCTCCTGTAGTCTATTATTCCTGCAATTTTGTCTACTATTGAGGCAGAATCGTTGTTCCACTCCCATGTTATTATCCAAGCTCTTTTTAACTTTATGACAAGCTTATTATTTCCCATATTCATACTCCTAACATCAACTATTAAGCGTTTACTTCTGAGTAGTCCAAATTGCTTAAAACCTCAATAAAAATAGGCAGTCTAATTTCTCAAAAATTCTGATATAACTTCGAGATTTCTTTTGCTTGCGCCTTTGTTTTGTTGTACGGCTTTCTTTGCGGCCTTACCAGTTTGTTCTGCATATTCAGAATCTAATATCAGCTTCAATAAACAAGCTGCAAGTCCAGCTTCATCAGCTATCTGAATGGCACCCTTGTTCTCAAGAAGCAGATTTGCACTCTCAGTAAAGTTATACATATACGGACCGAAAACAACTGGTTTGCCCAAACTTGCAGGTTCAATGACATTATGTCCTCCTGTAGGCACTAAACTTCCTCCAATAAATACAACATCAGCTATAGTATATAGTTTCGATAATTCGCCGATCGTATCAAGGATTATGACCTGCTGTTCCTCCCTCTTGGTCTTATCTAATGTTGACCTTAAAATATAATCTATGTTTCTATCTTCCAACAATTTTGTTACTTCCTGAAAGCGTTCAGGATGTCTTGGAGCAAGTATTAGCAGAACATTGCTGACTTTTTGGCAAATATATTGAAATGCGTCTAAAACCTTTTCTTCTTCTCCTCTGTGTGTGCTGCCTGCAATAATAACCTTATCATTCTCTTCAATGCCAAAGATTTTTACAAACTTCTTTTTTATATCTATATTTTCTTCATTGCTAACAAGTGCGTCAAACTTTGTATTTCCAGTTACTCTGACTTTTCTTTTTTCTGCGCCTAATTCCATGATTCTTGTTCTATCTTGTTCTGTTTGCATGCAAAATGCTGAGAAGTTCTTAAGAATGTGTTTAAAGAAGAATTTCACTTTTTTATAACGCTTGAAAGAGTCTGGAGATATACGACCATTTACAAGGATACATGGGATTTTCATGTCTTGAGCATACTTGAGAAAATTTGGCCATATTTCTGTCTCAAATGTTATAAATATATTTGGGCTTATATGTTTTATGGCTTTTTTAATTGCGAACGAATAGTCAAATGGAAAGAAGAATAATCCATCAATATTTTTTATTTTCTTTGCAAACTGATTGCCTGTAGCAGTAACTGTTGAAAGAAGAATTCTATAATCAGGAAATGTTTTCCTGAATTCGTCAATGAAGGGCGTTGCAGCAGCTACTTCTCCTACAGAGACAGCATGTATCCAGACTGATTTGCCATCTGCTATCAACGACTGAGGCAATTTGCCGAATCGTTGCAATAAGCTCATTCTATGCTTTTCAGTAAAAACAAGTTTGCATAAAAAATAGGGCGATGCAATGATAGACATAGAATACAAAAGAGTGTTGTAAATGAAGTATGTCATGCTTTCTTAAACAATATAGCTATTCCGGCAAGTACAAGAACAACAGCAAATATTTTTCTTAGTTTTTCTCGCGAAATCTTTACGCTTAGTTTTGCGCCAAAAGGAGCTGCAAGAACTGAGCCGACAGCTATGAAAATTGCAAGTTTTAAATTTGCATCACCTCTGGCTATATATCCCACTACTCCTGAAAGAGAATTAAAGAATACAATGAAAAGGGAAGTTCCAACACATATATTCATGGGAATATGTAAGAATATATGCATTACAGGAACCATGATCAATGCTCCTCCTATCCCAAGCAGGCCAGAAGCGGTTCCGGCAATTAGCCCTAGAATTAACGCTAATGATTTATTGAATTTTATGTTAGAAGTATTGGTAGTGGAAGTTTCTTCCTTTCCATTATTTGTTCCTATCCACATTTTAAAACCGAATATAATCACGACAACTGTAAATATAAATTTAATTATGTTATCAGGAATAATCTCATTAAGATAAGACCCAAGCTGAGCACCAATAACTCCGGTTAAAGCCATGATAATAGCCAGTTTCAAATTAACCTGTTTTTCTTTCCAATGCACAATTATTGCTGATATAGCGGTAAGTACAATTATACATAAACTTGTTCCAATTGCTTCTTTGATGGGCAAACTGAAGACAAACAGTAAAACAGGGACAAGGATTGCACCTCCTCCCATGCCCAAAAGCCCTGATCCGATTCCTGCTAATACGCCAGCTAAAGAAGCTAATAAATAATACATTTAAGGGATTATACTTTAATATTATTACTCCGTCAAACGTGCGAATTGATTTTCACATTGACACGCAGACAACGGAATCATATGCGGAGGCTGAGAAACATAGGTAACACTCGTGGTATGATAGAAGACATCCAAACATTGCGAGCTAGCGAGCAATGTTTGGAGCAAGAATATACCATATCGGAGGAGTTGCCAAATGAGAAAGACAGCTAGTTTTTACTTCTTTAAGAGGAAGCCTCTACCTAAAATAAATAGATATGAACATTGGCGGGGTACAGCAGAGATTGCAGGG
>JAUSPT010000006.1 GCA_030652805.1 bacterium
CAGAATGCCAAAAACCGGGACCTTGCCGGCGGCTCCCCGGCCGCGCTTGCCTTTTCTTTTTCCCCCGAAGTAGCTTTCATCTATTTCCACCTCGCCCTGGAGAAGAAGTTCTCTGTCTTCGGAAGCGGCAATAGTGCTGCATCTGATGGTATCAAAAGCCCTCAGGACCGTGGGGTAAGAAAGAGCAATTTGCTTGGCCGCTTTCCGGGCCGAGACATCCAGTTCAAAGAGCTTGATTACCCACAGCCATTCTTTGTGGCTGATATTGAGCCGGTTAATCCACCTTCCGCTGAAATCGGTGAAGGTATATTTGCACCTTTTGCAGCGGTATCTTTTGCCAAGAATCCGGTATATTTTTCGGCTCTTACAGCGTGTACAAAAAACAGGCCCATTTTTCCAACACGCTTTCTTGAAAAAGAGCCGAGCCCGATTTTCAGTGCTGATAAGGGCTTGAAAGCTGTTTAGATTCATTGACACCATTATAAACTGGTGCCAAAACTTTTACAATCACCTAAAACAAATAGAGATATAAGAAGTAGCCTGGATGTTGCAAGAAGACAGAAGGTACTCTCTATGACATCAAGAATAGAAGAGAGACTGAAGGCGGAATTGGAGGAAGAACTTGGACCGATATTAACAGAGGAAGCAATCTCCGAAATAGCCCAGAAGGAGGAAGAGAGAAAAGTAAAGCAGGATCTGGCCCTGAAGAGATCCAGGATGAAAATAATGAGGGTGAAGGAAAGGGCCAGGGAGATTCAGAGGATAAGACAGGATTTACTCAAAGATAAAAATATCGGTAAATCTTATAACCCAAATACAAAAAATTCCAGAGATAAGAAACAAAGCAAATTTAAGAAAATGAATATTGAATACTGATGCCCATAGATATTGATGAGGATAACCTAAAACATGGGGTTTTAGGCTTAGTTATTGCTTTAGTAGAGATAATTAAAGATGCCCTCAATCTTCAGGCAATAAAACGTATGGAGGGAGAAGGTTTAGAAGAAAAGAGTAAATTAACAGAGAAAGAGATGGAAAGGTTGGGAGAGGCGCTTATGGATTTAGATGTTGCCATTGAGGAGATAAAAAAGGAGCAGGGTGTTACTGAGTCGGTTAAATCGGTAAGAGATGGACTGGATGATATAGTAGATGAGGTGGTAGATAAAATGGTCAATCCGGAAAGGTGGCGGGAAGAAGCAGAAGAGAAAGGAATTTGAAGGAGGTGAGAATAATATGGTAGGCCCATTTAAATGTCCGGGGTGTGGTGCCAGTACGGGGAGCCATGATTATTGTCCAAATTGTGGCCAGCCCTTAACTCTGGGATGCGAGAAATGTGGTACAACCTGGAGGTACTGGGAGGATAGAAAATTCTGCCCCAATTGCGGCGCAAAGGCAGAAAAGATTGGTGTAACTACTCCTGCTAAAAAAAGAGGTCATTAGAAAATCGACAAGGAGGAAGAAACACTAAGAATTTGAGGGTATTAACATGGAAAACGCTGAAGCAAGATACCTTTATTGTATAGCAAGTAGCACCGAGAAGGTAAATTTTGGTAGTATTGGAATAGATGGTAGTGAGGTCTACACTATTGTCTGCCAGGATTTATGTGCGGTAGTCCATAATTGTTCTCCAGCCCCTTATCAATCAGAGGATAATGAAGTGGTAAAAAAATGGGCAATGACTCACCAAAAGGTTATTGATACTGCCTGGGAAAAATTTGGTACGGTTCTACCCCTGGGTTTTGATACCGTAATTAAAGGCGAGGAGGGAATTACCCCGGATGAGAATATAAAAAGTTGGGTTAAAAAGGATTATGAAAACTTAAAAGAAAAGATAGCCAAATTTAAAGACAAAGCTGAGTATGCGATTCAAATTTCCTGGGACGCCAGGGTGATTGGGGGAAAATTAACAGAAAGTAACCCGGAGATTAAAAAATTAAATGAGGAGATAGAATCCAAATCCAAAGGTCTGGCTTATATGTATAAACAGAAACTGGAGAATCTCTTAAAGAAACAAATGGAGGCAGAGGCCGAAAAATATTTTAAGGATTTTTATGAAAGAATTAAAAAATGTGTAGATGAAATTAAAGTAGAAAAGGTCAAAAAAACAGAAGAAGGAAAACAGATGCTGGTAAATTTCTCCTGTTTACTTTTTAAAGAAAAAAGTAAGGTATTGGGTGATGAATTAGAGAAGGTTAATAATATGGAAGGATTTTTTGTTCGTTTTACCGGCCCCTGGCCACCCTACTCATTCGTCTAACGACGAATGACATAAACCGTAAACCAATCCCAAAGGAGTTAAGGTGGAACCATCCAGAGATACACGCGCAACCCTGGTAGATTTATTGGATCGTGTTCTGGATAAAGGGCTGGTAATTAATGCCGATGTTATAATTTCTGTGGCCGGTATTCCTTTACTTGGCATCAATTTAAGGGCAGCGTTGGCCGGAATGGAGACCATGCTCAAATATGGGGTAATGCAGGACTGGGATGAAAAAAGTAGGGCCTGGGAGAGAGAACATAGGAAAAAGATGCTTCCTTCTCTGGTTGAAGGAGAAGAGATTGCCCTGAAAATATATGGTTCTTATTACTATAGTAAAGGAATCTATAATGCCTGGAAGCCAGGCTATTTTTATTTAACTAATAAAAGGCTTATTCTTTACCGTCAAGATTTTGATGAAATCACATTTCAGATACCATTAGAAGAAATAAAGGCGTTGGTAATGAGAGAGGAAGCGCATTTTGTTAAAGAAAAGAAAAAACAGGTACTTTATCTTGTAGATAAACAGGATCAGGTGTATCGGCTTAGTGCAGTAGAGACAAATCAGTTTAAAGAGGCTATTGAACAAAGAATAAAGGATATGGGACTTTATCTGGAAGAAAATCCTGTTCTTCCAGAACTTAAAGATGAGCAAATTGCCGGTTTGCTGATGGAGGAAGAGGAGGTTGTTCATCGGGGGGAGAAAAAGGTATGGTATTTAGTGCCGGCTGAAGGGATTCTGCAAGAGACCTGGAAGCCAGGCCATCTTTATCTTACAGATAAGAGGTTATTTTGGTGGTATGATTTTGATAAAAAGATAGTTTTTGATATTCTTGCTGATAGAATAGTCAGCGTTAGCACCGAAATAAGGAAAACAAGCGGTCTTGATAGTAAGAAGGAAAAGATACTGAATGTTGTATATCAGAATACAGCAAAAAGTACAGCTTCTTTTGCCGGAAAGGAAATAGATGAATGGGCGGGAGCACTAAATAGGATTGTTTCAACCCGGGATGCAGCAGGTTCTGTGCTTGAGGTGGGAACATGTCCTGAATGCGGTAAAGAAGCGCCGGTTAGAGAACTTTTAGAAAAGGGCTGCGCATATTGTAACTGGGTAAGCCCCAGGCTTAGAAAAAAGGTTCAAGAAAATGTAGCAAAGGTTTATTAATACATTGGCGTGGAACACATATGGTAAAAACAGGCGAGATTAATAATGAACGGAATTGATAGACTTCTTCAGGAACTGGATACAGGTAGTCGTAAAGTAATCTTCTATCTTTTAGAGCGCAGGCATGCCAAACTTGATGAATTAACTGAGCTTTTGGACGAATCCAGCCATATGAATACTTTGATAAGGATTAAAAATATTATAAATCCGAAAGCCTTAAAAATTCTAAAAAGGCCGGTTCTTATATTTGAAAAATCACGCGTTGATAAGAAAACCGGGGAAAACGTTCTGCTTAATTGGTGGTTACCAGAAGAAAGCGACGGAGAAGTTCCGTTGAAGGGAAAAGAATTATTGGTGGATGTTTTTGATGAAGAGAACGAAATAGTATTAATTATGGATCTACCGGGCATCCGAGAAGAAGATATTAAAGTTAAGGTTAAAAAGAAAAGCGTAAATATTATTTTTCGAGATTCGAAACGTAAAGAACACCACCAGGAGATAATTCTGCCAGGTGAATCTTTCGCCCACAAATTTAATACGCAATTTAAAAATCAGATACTTACGATAAGAATATCAAAATGAAGAATGGCTTAGCTTGGAACATTTGGAAGCCAGAGTAAAATAGAAACCGGATATGAGAACTCTTACCTATGTTCCGGTTATCCATACCAGCGCTGACCTTGGCTCGGTGGCAAAAGATGTCGCTAAAAGAGGTATTGCAAACTTAGGAGAAGATCATTGGAATGGATACCGAAAGACAGTTGAAGGCTTTTGGGGCGCTATGTTGCATTATTTTGATTCCGTAGTTGTCTCAGGAGTGAAAATATACCAGGATGGAATGATGGTAGAAGGAGAAGTCGGTTGGATGATAGTGGTAGAAGGCGTAAAAGCCGGAAGTAAGATTTATGAATTAGTCGCAAGACTTCTT
>JAUSPT010000007.1 GCA_030652805.1 bacterium
CCAGCTGTAACAAATTGGCTGATTGAGTACAATTTTAATCGCCCTCATCAAGCGCTTGATTATTTAACACCCATGAGATATATTGAGAATCACAATGAGAATCTTAAACAAAAAGTGTTACCTATGTGCCCAGCCAGCACACGAGTTTGACAATTACTTATGTATATGATAATCTTCGTTGACAACTGGAAAGGAGATATAAAGTGCAGGCAGTTATTGTTACAGGTGGTAAGCAGTTTAAAGTTTCAGAAGGGGATATTATAAAAACAGAGAAGATTGAAGAAAAGGTTGGTTGCAAGATCAATTTTGAACCTATCTTGATTTCTGATAAAGAAACCGTATCCATAGATAAAAGTCATCTAAAGAATGCTAAGGTTCATGGAGAAGTTATCTCACAGGTCAAAGGGAAAAAAATTATAGCATTTAAAAAGAAAAGACGTAAGGGTTACAGTCGTAAGATTGGACATAGGCAGCTTTTAACGGAGGTTAAGATTGGGAAAATATCTCTTGGGAAGGTAGAGAAAAAGAATGCGTGATAGAAAACTAGAAGCAGATATTATAGCTTTAAAGGAATTCATTCGGCTATGGGTCGCGTTTGGAGACCTGCTAAAACAAGGTGGAGAGAATTTAGCTTCTAAAAATGCGGGAAAAGAGCAGGAGTTTATGGAATCCAAAAGTCTTCTTGCGCGTAAGTATGAGTCAATAATCGGGATACTTGAAAGTCAATACAGTCCTGACAATAAAATATCAAGTATACTTAGTCAGTCAGTTTCATTGAGTAATATAGCTGCCTCGGATATGCAATCCAGAAAACTGGGAAATGACTGGCATGTTTCCTATATATTCTTGAATAAACGATTGGGGGGTCTTGAAGGCAAGAGAGAGGAGCTTACAAAGATCAGCACACTAGGAACTATAATTATGCCAAAAATCAGAAGATGGTTAATTAAGCTTTTCATTTTTGTAATACTAATAGCTATTTTGACAGCAGGAGCTTATGTTGGATATAGAGTGTTTTTTGTAAAGACTGTTGCAGAACCTGAGGCAAAGACAAATGTTCCTGCACAAGCAGTGGAAAGTGTTGTTGAGGATAAGTCTATTATTACTAATATTAGAAACATGCTAGACCAGATATCAAGTAGGATAAAGAAAGATGAGCAAAGCAAAATTAAGTAGGAGGTATTAGGTAATGACAAAAAGAGACATTGTAATAAAAATTTCTGAAGAATTGGGAGTAACTCAAATTATCGTAGCAAAAGTGGTTGATAAACTATTGCATTATGTGTGTGATAGTGTTCTCAAAGGAGAAAAGGTAGAATTGCGCAACTTTGGTGTTTTTAAACAAAAGTCGAGAAAAGCCAGATTAGGCCGTAATCCAAAGACCGGACAAGAAGTGCCTATCCCTGCAAGAAAGGTTGTTTTATTCAAGCCGGGAAAAATAATGAAAGAAAGGATGCTTAGCTAGAGAAGATATGTTTTTTAAGCGCAAGGCTCGGCTTTTTAGTATCCGGGTCTTATTTTTTTGTGATAAAAGATGAAAAAGTTAACGTATAAAAAAGCTGGCGTGGATATAAAAAAAGGGGACAAATTTGTAGACATAATAAAGCCTCTTGCAAAATCTACCTTTGATAAAGGTGTACTTAGTGGTTTAGGTAGTTTTGCGGGCTTTTATGAGCCTGATATTACTAAGTATACTAAACCGGTTCTTGTTGGCGCAACAGATGGCGTTGGCACAAAGCTTGAAATAGCCTGCAAGTGTAAAACATATAACACTGTTGGCATAGACCTGGTGGCAATGTGTGTGAATGATCTTATTGTGCAGGGCGCAAAGCCTTTATTCTTTCTTGATTATTTAGCTACAGGGCGTCTTAATGTTAAAAGCGCAGCAAGTGTTGTAGAAGGAATTGTCAAGGGATGCAGGGAGGCGGATTGTGCTTTGCTTGGCGGAGAAACAGCAGAAATGCCCGGATTTTATAAGCCGGGAGAATATGAGCTTGCAGGTTTTACTGTAGGAATTGTGGATAAGAATAAAATAATAACCGGAGCAAAAATCGCTTCAGATGATATCATAATAGGACTTCAATCCTCAGGGCTGCACAGCAATGGATTTTCTTTAGTAAGAAAGGTGTTTAATGTTGATAAAATTGGTTCAGCATTAAAAAAAGAGCTTCTGACACCTACCAGAATTTATGTCAAGGTCATTATGAAGCTTTTGGGAAAATGCGAGATAAAAGGCATGGCGCATATAACCGGCGGAGGTATTGAAGGAAATCTTGCAAGGATTCTCCCAAAAAATTGTCAGGCTCATATAAATACAAAAAGTTGGAAAACACCACATATATTTGAACAAATTCAGAAAAAAGGGAATATTGAATCAAAAGAAATGTTCAAAGTATTTAATATGGGAATCGGGATGATACTTGTGGTTTCCAAAAAAGAATCTGACAAAGCCATGTCTTTTCTCTCTAAAATAGGAGAAAAAGCCTATTTGCTCGGAGAGATTTCTAAGGGCAAGCGTGGAGTGAAACTAGTTAGTATTTCCCATGATCTTCTTTAGCTTTTCTCGCCGCAACAATGTTTTTACAGGGGGTATTTGGTGGTACAGCACAGCCGCTACCTAGAACATATCTCCCTCCGGGCTTACCTTCTTGCACGCAATGCATTGCCTCTTCGTACACCTGATCAGAAGTTCCATTCAGGAGAGTTAGACAACTAATGCCTCCCATTAAGGTAATCTGGGAACCTATTTCATCTTTTGTGTGTTTTACGGTCATTCCACTTGTGGGATCTATACCGTCCATAGCGTCGATGCCAATAGAGGGCAAGCTCTTAAGCAGAGGATTATAGTTACCGCAACAATGTTTATAACAGAAAACACCACGAACGTGTATTTCCTCTACTATAGCCTTATATGCTGGAACGCAAAAGCGTTCATAAATATCAGGAGAGATAACACTTGCCGAAGCATATGAATCGCCTATGTATATACAATCAATACCAACTTTAATGAATGCCTTGACCTTTTCGATGGAAATCTCAACTGCTTTGTCAATAAGTGCACATGCCAACTCTGGGTTGTCATAAAAACTCATGAGGGCAATTTCTGAACTCCCCATTTTTTCTACCATAAAATTGATCGTCTGCGAACTACACATACCAACCGTAAACAATCTTTTTTCATGAGCTTTTACAATGCACTCTTTGACTGTTTCTAAACAGCCTTTTTCAAGGTATTCTTCTGCAAACACAACTTCAATCATATTCACATCTGATAAACTATTTACGACGGACTGTGGATTGCATGGAATGAACTTTCCACCACCCTTGACGTCATAAAACCCTTCTTGTTTCCCGCTTTTTTTATCACGTTGCACAAGTTTACCATTTTCTTCTCTTGCAACTTTATCATGAAACCACGTAAGTTCAGGGCCCAAACAAAACCGTACCCCATCTGCCTGATATTTTAGTGCTGCTTCAAGCATGCATTCTGTACCGAGTGATGGATTAATGAGCGCATCTTCAAATCTATATCCACATGCTAAACAAGCATGATCTGTATAAATTGTTGGGAAAAATGGAACGCAATCCGGCATCTCACCAGAAAAAACACTTCGCATTCTATCTATGGAGTTCATTTGTTTCATAATATTTCAGTATCTAACATTAATCATTGAACGTTTGCTGCTACTTTAGAATTACAGTATCTCAAATTGTTTAAAACATCAATAAGAAATACATAAAATGTGTGCTTGTACTCTGTTTTGTCCCTTGAGTTGTAGGTGTATTATTTGATTTATTATAGTCCATGAGATATAATCAAAAGCCATGATAAATAAAGCGAAATTAGGAGTTTTGGTTTCAGGCAGAGGGTCTAATCTTCAGTCTATTATTGATAATATTGAAAAAGGAAAATTGAATGCGGAAATAGCAATTGTTATAAGTGATGTAAAGGATGCCTATGCTCTGGAAAGGGCAAGGAAGCATAATATAAAAACATGTTTTATTAATCCAAAAGATTTTAAAAACCACAGCGGATTTTTTGATGAAATAGGAAAGATTCTCAAACAAAACAGTGTTGAATATGTGATTCTTGCAGGATTTATGAGAATAGTTCCTTTATCACTGATAAATGCATATAAAAATAAAATGTTGAATATTCATCCTGCTCTGCTTCCTTCTTTCCCAGGATTGGGCGTGCAGAAAAAAGCACTGGAATATGGAGTGAAATATTCCGGCTGCACAGTGCATTTTGTTGATGAAGGATGTGATACAGGGCCTATAGTTCTTCAGGCAGTTGTTCCTGTGCTTGAGAATGATACTGAGGAAACTCTATCTCAGCGTATCCTTAAAGAAGAACATAGAATTTATTCGGAGGCTATTGATAGGGTCATAAATGGTAAGGTAAAGATTGTAAAGAGAAGAGTAATAAAAAAATGAAAAAGAAACTATTTAACAAAGTTTGCATATTTGGTGTTGGACTTATTGGCGGTTCTATAGGTATGGCGATCAAAAAGAATGGATTAGCTGATAAAGTTATTGGTATCGGCAGAAACATTAAAAAACTTAAAAAAGCTGTTTTAGCAGGAGCAGTTGATACAGTTACAACAGATTATATCAAAGAAGTTAAGGATGCGGATCTGGTAATTCTGTCAATGCATATAAAATCCTCTATTGAAGCTGCAAAAAGAATAGCCCCTTTTTTAAAAAAAGACGCAGTAGTTACTGACGTAGAAAGCACAAAAGAACTGTTTTATAAGAAGATGCAGGAGATACTGCCTGATGGAATACATTTTGTTGGTGCGCATCCAATAGCTGGTTTAGAAAGACACGGTGTTGATGTTGCAACCCATAGATTGTTTAATGGAGCTGTGTGTGTGATTACAAAAACCTCAAAAACAAATAAAGATGCGCTCCTAAAAGTTAAAAAGCTATGGAATAAAATGGGAGCTGATGTTGTGCTTTTCTCGCCAAGTCAACATGATAAGCTGGTTGCTCTTACAAGTCATCTGCCTCATATAGCGGCTGTATCACTTGTTAGTGCTCTGGGCAAAACAGACACAATAGACAAAGATTTAAAACTTGTCATTGGGAAAGGGTTCAGGGATACAACCAGAATTGCTTCAAGCTCTCCTCAAATGTGGCAGGAGATATGTATAACAAATAAAAAGAATATCTTAG
Source organism: bacterium (assembly GCA_030652805.1). Classification (NCBI taxonomy): domain Bacteria; species bacterium. The sequence goes on from JAUSPT010000007.1 coordinate 5,179, forward strand.
ATGCTTTATCAAGATTCCAAAGAGAACTGGGCAAGATATACAAATTAATACACAAATCTGACAGAGAAGAACTAATCAAAAAGCTTGAAGAGGCAAAATCTCTTAGAACTAGTTTGAAGTAAAAAGATAGGATTCATGCACTCAATAACAGTAAGATCAGTAAATAAATTATCCGGTACTATTTATGTTCCCGGGGATAAATCAATCTCCCACAGAGCAATTATTCTTGGCTCTCTGGCAAAGGGGACAACAAGAATAACAGGGTTTCTTGAGAGTGAGGATTGCATGAGAACAGTTGAAATTTTCAGGCAGCTTGGTGTTGATATATCTAAGGTGGGAAAGGAGTTAGTGATAACTTCAAATGGTCTCCATAGACTAAAAGAGCCCAAGGAGGATTTATATGCAGGTAACTCCGGAACAACAATGAGACTTATGCTTGGAGTTCTGGCAGGTCAGAAGTTTACTTCAAGAATTACGGGGGATGATTCTCTTTGCAAAAGACCTATGAAAAGAGTCACAGATCCTCTCAGGCAAATGGGTGCCAAGATTACAGGTAAAGATAATGCTAATTATGCTCCTATTACAATTTGTGGAGGAGCTCTCTCTGCAATAGAGTACAAGTCTCCTATTTCAAGCGCTCAGGTGAAGTCTTCCATACTTTTAGCAGGTTTATATGCGAATGGCACAACATCTGTTATTGAGCCTTTTAAGTCAAGAGATCATACAGAGGTAATGTTAAAATATCTTGGCGCAGATTTAAAAGTAGATGAAACCAAGGTATCAATAAAGGGAGAGGGACATTTAACGTCAAGAGATATAGTTGTTCCTGGAGACATTTCTTCTGCCGCGTTTTTTATTGTAGCTGCTTCATGCTTAGAAGGATCAGAAATTGTAATTAAAAATGTAGGAGTAAATCCTACCCGGACGGGTATAATTGATGTGATGAGAAGAATGGGCGCAGATATAGAATTAAAAAACAAAAAAACAATCTCAGAAGAGCCTCGGACAGATATTCTTATTAAAAGCAGCAGGCTTAAGGGCATTACTATTGAACCCAAGGAAATTCCAAGAATAATTGATGAAATTCCAATAATTGCAGTTGCTGCCGCTAGAGCGCGTGAAGAAACTGTAATTAAAGGAGTCTCTGAATTGAAAGTTAAAGAAAGCAACAGGCTCATGGCAATTCATGATCTGTTTCACTACTTTGGAATGAAGCTCAATGATTGCAGTTCTAAAAGATTGGTTATTCCAGGAGAGCAAGATATGAAACCTAAAATCTTCGGGGACGTATGTAACAGCCTTGGAGATCATAGAATAGCTATGACCGGGATTATCATGGGACTTATGGCAAAGGGTACAACAAAGATATTTAATACAGATTGTATTAATACATCTTTCCCTGGTTTTATAGAAATATTGGGAAAAATAACTCCTAAAGGGACGATTGAAATTGAGAAATAAGCTAACTATAGCCATTGATGGGCCTGCTGGTTCAGGCAAAAGCAGCGTTTCAAAGATTATTGCAAAAAGATTGGGACTTTTGTATGTAGATACAGGAGCTATGTACAGAGCGCTTACACTTAAGGCTATTGAAAATGGTGTTAATATAAAAAAAGAGATGGCATTAGTAGAGCTTGCACATAATACAGAAATTGAGCTAATTCATCAGGAAGAAAAAACTGTTGTCTTACTTGATGGACAAGATGTAACAGAAAAAATAAGAGGGACTAATGTAACAAATAATGTCTTTTATCTTGCCAGAGCAGAAGGAGTAAGAGAGTGCATGAAGAGGCTGCAGAGGAAAATTGCAGAAAAAGGCGATGTCGTAATGGAAGGACGAGATATCACAACGGTTATATTGCCTGATGCAGACTATAAGTTTTATCTGGATGCTTCTTTTGAGGAGCGTGTGAAAAGGCGCAGGAAAGAGTTAGAACAAAATGGCCAGCAAATTGTGGAATCAGAACTCTCAAAAGATATAAAAATGCGAGACAAAAAAGATTTGACAAGAAAAATAGCACCTTTAATAAAAGCAGAGGATGCTATTGTTATTGACTCAACAGGAATGAGTTTGGAAGAAGAAGCAGAAACAGTCATATCCTACATAACATGATAAATTCGAAGCACAAAGCACGAAATCCTAAACAATATCAAATGACAAAAATATAAATGTTCAAAACAATGTTTAGAATTTTAAAAATTGGAATTTTGGATTTATTTCGAGTTTCGATATTCGGATTTTGTATTTATTTGTTCTAATGATATATACAATAGCTAAATTAATTTCATATATTTTCTGTAAGATTTATTTCAGATTGGAAGTAAAGGGCGCTGATAATGTTCCTAAAAAAGGGGGGGTGTTAGTGGCTTCAAATCATAGCAGTTTCCTGGACCCTGTTATTGTAGGTGTTGGGATATCCAGAGCAACTTATTACCTTACAAAACAAAACTTGTTTAAGATTCCTATATTTGGATTGCTAATCAAATCCTTGCATACTATCCCAGTAAGGCGTGAGCAGGTAAGCATTTCTACATTTAAAGAATTAATTAGATCCCTACACTCTAAAAAAGCTGTCATTCTATTTCCTGAAGGGACAAGAAGTATAGATGGGAAACTAGGCCAAGGAAAGATTGGTATAGGCATGCTTGCTTTAAAAGCAAATGTTCCCATTGTCCCTGCATATATAGATGGAGCGACAAAGGCTTTCCCTAAATATGGTAAATGGATACATCCAAAGAAGATTAGAGTTATCTTTGGCAAGCCAATTATGCCTAATAGTAAAGACCCAAATAAAAATAACTATCGAAGAATAAGCGCTCAAGTAATGGAGTCTATAAATCGTTTAAAAGAAAATATTACTTGCTAATAGGGAAACAGTCTGCTATTTTGTAAAAACAATTTTTATGAAATTTTGAGAAAATAAGGAGGATTTTAATTTAATGCAGAAGACTAAGGAAGATTTAGAAGCATTATATGAGCAGAGTTTCAGAAATATAAAAAAGGGGGATGTTATAAAGGGGAAAATTATTGAAATTGGACGAAATGAGGTAGTGGTGGATATAGGGTATAAATCTGAAGGAGTAATCCCCATTGATGAATTTAAGGATGCATCTAAGCTAAAGGTTGGAGATGAGACTGAAGTTTTACTTGAGAAAATTGAAGACGAATCAGGCTCAGTAGTCTTATCAAAAGAAAAGGCTGGCCAAATGAAGTTTTGGAACGAGATCGTGGCAGCGTTTTCGGAAGAAAAAAGTGTTACAGGCAAACTGATAAAAAGGATAAAAGGTGGGTTTTCTGTAGATATCGGAGTTGAGGGATTCTTACCTACTTCACAGTCAGATATCAAGATAATTGCTGATTTCGAAAATATGCTTAATAAAGATTTAGAGTTTAAGATTATAAAATTGAATAAAATGCGTAGAAATGTTGTGCTTTCTCGTAAAACATTGTTTAAGAAGACACAAGTAGAGGATAGAGAAAAACTTTTTGAAGAGCTAAAGGAAGGACAGATTAGAAAAGGATTCATTAAAAATATAACAGATTTTGGAGCCTTTGTTGACCTTGGGGGAATTGATGGATTACTTCATATAACAGATATATCATGGGGGCGCATATCGCATCCTTCAGATATACTTTCTCTTGGACAGGAGATAGAAGTTATGATTTTGTCAATTGATAAAGAAAAGAATAGAGTATCTCTTGGTCTAAAGCAAAAAACTACCAATCCATGGTTAGACATAGATAAAAAATATCCTATTGGTTCAAAGGTTAAGGGAAAAGTAGTGAATATTACTGCTTATGGGGCTTTTATTGAATTAGAAGAAGGAATAGAGGGTTTAATGCATATATCTCAAATGTCATGGACTAAAAAGATTATGCATCCCTCTGAGGTTGTAAATATGGGAGATGTAGTAGAAGCTATTGTTTTAAGTCTTGAAAAGGGAGAGGAAAAAATCTCTTTAGGGATAAAGCAGTTGGAAGCCAATCCATGGGAAAAGGTAGAAGAAAAATATCCTGTTGGAGCAAAGATTAAAGGCGTAATTAGAAACATAACTGATTATGGTGTGTTTGTTGAAATAGAAGAAGGGATAGATGGTCTGGTACATATCTCGGATTTATCATGGTCTACGAGAGCAAATGATCCATCGAAAATGTTTAAGAAAGATAATGAGATAGAAGTTGTTGTGTTATCTATAGACTCTGATAATAGAAAAATATCTCTAGGTGTAAAACAGCTTACATCTGATCCTTGGCAAGAGTTATCTGATAAATATAAAGATGGGATGGATGTAGAGTGTGGAGTAATAAAGATAACTAAGTTTGGTATTTTTGTTGAGCTTGAGCGAGGAGTAGAAGGTTTGATTCACGTTTCAGAACTGTCAGAAGGAGAAAATTTAGAGAAGAAATATGAAATTGGCACGAGAATCACTGCCAGAATAGTTAAAATTGATTTACAAGGAAGGAAAATAAGTCTAAGCATAAAAGAGTCTGGCGATAAGCAGAAAAAAGAAAAAATAAAACCCGAAGATACCAAAACTAAAAAAGAAGAAGTTAAAAGCGAATAGAAAGTAACAGTTTAGCCCTCGAAAGCCCCGAAAATTCTTTTGAATGATGATAATTTTTTTTGTCCTAATGTTTAGTTTATGTATAGGCAGTTTTTTAAATGTATGTATTTATCGAATCCCCAGGCAAAAGTCTATAGTATTTCCTCCATCTCTATGTCCAAGATGCAATAAGAGTATAAAATGGTTCGATAATATTCCATTAATAAGCTATATTCTCCTTAGAGGCAGGTGCAGGTTTTGTAAGGAGAGAATATCTGCACAGTATTTTATTGTTGAGCTTCTTACAGGAGTGCTATTACTGTTACTGTATTTTAAATTTGGCATTAGTATCAAGTTCTTTATATATGCACTTCTTTTTGCAGTATTTATAGTTGTTTCTTTTATAGATATTGAGTGGATGCTTATTCCTGATTTCTTTTCTCTTTTTGGAATTGCATTCGGGCTTTTAGTAAGCTTCCTTTATCCTCCATTAATGAATTCAGCATCAAATCTTGAAGCTTTCCTAAGATCCTTAGGAGGGGCTTTATTTGGTGGATTAAGTCTTACATGTGTTGCTTTTTTTGGCTGGTTTATTTTTAAAAAGGAGGCAATGGGAGGAGGGGATATCAAGTTAATAGCAATGATAGGAGCATTTATTGGATGGCAATATACTTTAATGACTCTTTTTATATCATTTCTTGCAGGTGCATTTTTTGGAGTAAGCTTTCTCATTATAGTAGCGATAGAAAGAGTAGTTACAACACTTAAGAGGATAAAAAGAAGGAGTAGCGGGCTCACCAAGAGGCAACTTTATTTCACAGTTCCCGCTAAAAGCTTGATTCATCAGTTGAATCGTAGAAGAGGAACTGCAATACCATTTGGTCCATATATTGTTCTTGGAGCAATTTTATCCATATTATATGGAGATAAGCTTCTTAACATTTATCCCATTATTCTCCAGAAGATATGGGGTATGTAAAATAGACCGTAAATAGGAGACTGACAGTGAAAGAAAAATTAATATTTGAACTCGGGAAAGAAGGAAGAAGAGCCTACACTTTGCCGCTGTGTGATGTAATTGAGCAGAATGTTTCTGAACTAGTTCCCAGAAAGTTCATCAGGAAGAAAGATGCTAACTTGCCGCAGCTTACAGAGTTAGAAGTTATAAGACATTTTACAAGGCTTTCGAAGAATAATTTTAGTGTTGATTCTGAAATGTATCCGTTGGGTTCTTGTACAATGAAATATAATCCAAAAATCAATGAAGAATTAGCAGAGTCTATAGATTTTAGATGCATTCATCCTTTTGTCTCAGAAGAGTTATCTCAGGGAGCATTACACATTCTCTCTCATATGGACAAGCTCCTTTCAGAGATTGGCGGTATGGTAAAAACATGTGTGCAACCGGCTGCTGGCGCGCAGGGCGAACTTACAGCAATGATGATGATAAAGGCATATTTTAAGGATAAAAAAGAAAACAGGTTTAAAGTAATAGTCCCTGACTCGGCACATGGAACAAATCCCGCCAGTGCTGCATTATGCGGTTACGAAGTGGTTGAGGTTAAATCCGATAATAGGGGAAATATTGATGTAAAATCCTTAAGGAATGTTGTTGACGAGAGCGTTGCATGTCTTATGTTAACCAATCCAAACACATTAGGCCTGTTTGAAGAGCATATTCTAGAGGTATCTGACATCATGCACTCAAAAGGCGGCCTTTTATATTATGATGGTGCAAATATGAACGCAATACTCGGTATTGTGCGGCCAGGTGATATGGGGTTTGATATAATGCACTATAATCTTCATAAAACCTTTTCAACACCTCATGGTGGCGGTGGTCCAGGCTCAGGTCCAATATCATGTAAGGAACACCTGAAGCCGTATTTACCAGTACCTCTAATAGAGAAAAATAAGGAGCATAATTACTACTTTGAGTATAATTATCCAAAATCAATAGGCAGGGTACACTCATTCTATGGTAATTTTCTGGTAATATTGAAGGCATATGTATATATCAGAATGCTTGGACCAGATGGTCTTAGAAATGTTAGTGAGAATGCTGTGCTTAATGCAAATTATTTGTTAACTAAATTGAAGAATTATTTTGATGTATCATATGACAGGAATTGCATGCATGAATTTGTTTTATCTGCACAACGGTTTAAGAAAAAAGGAGTAAGAGCACTGGATATTGCAAAACGGCTCTTGGATTATGGCATACATCCTCCAACAATGTATTTTCCTTTGATTATAGACGAGGCATTAATGATAGAGCCGACAGAAACAGAGACAAAAGAAGTGTTGGATGAATTTGTGGATGTAATGATTAAAATAGCGCAAGAAATAGAATACACACCTGAAAAGGTTATAAATGCACCATGCAAGACTTCTTTATCGAGGCTAGATGAGGTCAAAGCTGCGAGACATCCTGACTTGCGGTGGTCATCAGAGTGATTTATTATATTTCTTCTCTCATTTTTATAAAATTCCATTGTTTTTTTACTTTATGGCTTGTTTTTCAATCCTGAAAACCCTGCAATCTCTTGGACCAAGCTCAACATAATCTAAAGGCAGGATTTTTCTTTTCCATATCTCATATACTTTTTTTATATTAAAGCCTTCTCTCTTTAAAAATTTGGATGTATTTATTACTGCTTTTCTATCACTCCAGTTAAATACACCGATGAGACAGGTGCTTTTATCCTTTGAGAGCCAGATTCTGGGGATTCCAGACGAAAGCAAATCAAGAGGATACCATGCTGCACCACTGGCATTTTCAAGAACTGTCTTTATCATCTCCAGTCCCTTTTTGTTCAACATACTGAGTCTATCTGAAAGCACGATGGAACTGCCTGAGACCAGTATCAGGGATGCCCACACTCTCACTTCATGCTCTGTCCGAATAACATCCCCTTTTCTTATCGAAAAAGGCTCATATGGCCTTTCAGGAATAAAAAGACGTAAGTCCTTATACACATTCAGTCTTTTTTCTTTTGAGGTTTGCCTGCTTCTCACTATCAGGAAGTCATAATCATTTTCCCATGTCCTGCCATTAAATATGCTTTTTATTGCCATATCCCTAGCAACAACAAGTATATTTGACCAATAAGAGCTTATGTCTATAGAAGCCCTGCAAGAGTCGTAAATTCCTGTACCTATTTCAGGAACAAACCCACCGCATCCAACGAGTATTGAATCTTCTCCAATTGCTTCTCTTATTGTTGATATCCCTCCTTTGAGAGCTTCTATTGGTGTTACGTTCGGGTTGTAGAATTGCCCGTTTCTGCCTGCATTAATTACATTGGAAAGAAAATCTATTTTAAAATATCTGTATCCATCATTTCTTAGTTTTGAAAAGGTCTCATGAAGAAACTTGAGTGTTCCTGGATGTGTCGGATCAAGATATGGAAGTTTAGTCTGACCTGCACCAACTAATAAGCGTTTTCCCCTATCTTTACTTTTTATCTCAAACTCAGGATGACTTGCTTCAAGAGCTCCTCTTTTATCCATCATAAACGGCCCAATCCATATCCCTGGAATAAAGCCGGCTTTCTTGATCTTATTCGCCAGTGCTTTCATACCTCCGGGGAATTTATAATTCGGTTCCCACTCGCCATAACGGTGAGACCACCCATCATCGATAATTATATATTTCACACACTTCTTTAACCACGGCGTTCTTTTTATAAAATCCACATTTTCTATAATATCGTTTGCAGTGACCTGCCATAGATAGTAATCCCACGAATTCCAGCCCGCATTCTTTGCAAGATTTGGGACCGGTCTTGGCCTGCCGAATAAAGAAGCAAACTTAAAAAGGGATTTTCTGATATCCCTACCTCCTGAAACAATTAACCTGCCAATTCTGACCTTTGTTTTCGGCTTAATGGATATTTTGACTTCTGAAATACCTTCAAAACTATTTCCTGTCTTTGTAAAGCAACTATTAAAAATACGTCCTTTATCAGATAGCATCCCAAAAAATACACCCTGCTGTAAAGCGGGATCGTATATACAGGTAAAAAGCCTGGATGTATTATGGTTAACGTCTGAGTTTAAACAAGCATTTTTGAGAAAAGGACTACTTCCATTACTTAACATCTCTTCAGAATTTCTTGCTCTGGCAGAATCATTGTAAATCAACATTCTTAATCCATCTCTCTTTTGCCCTTTCCCTGATATCTTTGCAGGAGAGGATGCTGTGTTTATATCCAAAAATTTTATCTTCTCTATCCACACAGGAGACCTGCTTTTGTTTGTGATATCAATGGTCATTGAAGAAAAACAACCTTTATAAGTAGGAAAAGATAATTCAACATCAATATTCTTAAAACTGCTTTTTGCAGTACTCTGATTTTCTCCTGACTTAACTTCATAGGACGGTTTAATTTCTCTGTTTTCCAAAGTTACCGACGGCATGGCCGAACGAAAATACCAGCTATCCTCACAAAATTTCCACGATTTTGATTTTATTCTGATTCCTGAACTGGATTTCATAACACATCTCCTGTTATATCGAATTGTTATATTGCCATAATATTCTGAAATCAAATTGATTCTTCTGACTACTTTTTAATCTAAACGCAGTATGTATCTTGGACAGCGCATCAACATAATCATCAGCTTCTTTTAGTGTCCACGATTCTTTTACAGGAATGCGGAAATAGGCATCCAGAGACGCAATTACATTTGGGAATTGTTTAATATCATAATTGTATTTTCTATCTTTATAATAACACCATGGTGCTTTGCTTTTCCCAAAAGTCTCTTTATTCACAAACCATTTTTGTTCTGGAATAAGATTATCTCGATAGGTAAGACCAGCGGGAACACCTTCTGCATTCAAGGCCTCAACTACTGTTTTTCCGTCAGCAGAAAGTGTTCTGGGAATAATTCTGGCATGCGCATACCAGTATTCTTTCTGTTCCGGTATCAGCTGGAAACTGCCCAGATTTTCCATGCCTTTCCTAATACAGTTTTTTATTTAGCATATTGAGATTTTCGTAGTGCCACCACGGTCTTGTAAAGATGAAATCCTCATTCATTGTCATAACTGGCTGGAGTGCCATGCCGTTCAAAATCCAGTTGTTTCCATTTACTCCCTCAAGCTTGACGTCAATAATACCCTTATCTGCTTTAACAAGAATAAGTTCTGTGGAGAAACGGCCTTTGTCCAGTTTAATCTCCTTAAGTTTTATCTCATCGTTTACCTTAACATTGAACGGTCCGCAGGATTGATTGCAGTTGCCAAAAGTCATGGTCAGGTAATAATATCCCAGGGGACATTTCATCCTGAAAGTGGCAGGTCTTCCTGAGGTTGCAAACGATGTGTATACCTGGCTTTTTAAGCTGGTGGTTATAATCTTTAAATCATAAGATTTTACCCAGCCGTATCCTTTTTCCGGGGTGAATTTCTGTTTTGAGACAGGGATTGGTCCGCTTGCGCTCAACTGTGTTTCTGCACTGGAAAAGTTAAACCAGAGATACTTCTTAAGAGGAGAACATTCATCTGCAAAAGGGAAAGGATGAACTTCCTTAAATTTAGGCGCATCACTGTAGAAAATCACCTTTCCCCTTAAATTTGCTTCAAAATGGCTACCAGTTATTGATTCCTTGAATCTGATATCAAGCCCCTTTTCTGAATAGGTCAGGGAACATATTCCCAGTGTGTTCTCATGATTAGCAGGGTCTTCACTGTATGCCCCTGCAGGATGTGTATCAATGGAAAAAGAGTTTGTCGGAGAGGTTATTCTTATAAATCTAAGCGGTGCGAAGGTGTTTCCGTATTTAACTTTTTGTGCAGGTATAGTCTGTTTTTTATATTTCTCCAGAGAAGACCGTCCATAGATAATCTCGGCTTTTGCATTCTTGTCAAGAGGAACTATTATGCTTGTCAGTTAAAATTTAAAAGTGCACAGTTTTTAAGCGATTTAAGTTTTAAAAGTGCACACCTAAAAAGCCCCCAAGAATGGGGGTTTGGGGGTTGAAAAGAAGAGATATATAAAATACAGCAGTATTGTGGTAACTGTGGT
>JAUSPT010000008.1 GCA_030652805.1 bacterium
AAGTAAAAACTAGCTGTCTTTCTCATTTGGCAACTCCTCCGATATGGTAGATTCTTGCTCCAAACATTGCTCGCTAGCTCGCAATGTTTGGATGTCTTCTATCATACCACGAGTGTTACCTATGTTTCTCAGCCTCCGCAGGTATCTCCCTGACAACATACATAAACCTGAAAAGACTGAATATTGCCAAAGAGCTGTTAAAGAATACAAATCTGAAAATCTCTGCTGTGAGCCTTGAGGCAGGATTCAATGACCTATCTCATTTTAACCGCGTTTTCAAGAAAGAAATGAGTATTCCTCCTCTTCAGTATCGAAAGATATGCAAAGAATAGCTGAAATAATGCAAAGAAGCCTCCTTTAGAATAGAATAAAATCTTAATAGAAAAATAAATTAGGAGGCTGAATCATGAACTCAAAAGAAAGAATATTATCAGCATTGACGGGAAAAGGGGTTGATTATATACCTTGTGCTCCGACATTCTGGAGAGGGCCGAATTTCTGGAGGCCTGTAGAAGAGGTGAATTTTGATGTTGACCCGAAACTGAATGACATCAATAAGCATGTTGATAATAAATACAGGTGGTCCACACTCGAAGAACAGATAAATGTCATGTTGAATGTGCTGGGAGTGGATCCTGTTCTCTCTATAGATGTATCGTTTTCAAAGAACTTAAAGAATGTTGAAGAAAAGAAATGGATTGAGAAAAAAGGAGAGCGCAAAATTCTTCACAAAGAATTTCATACTCCTGCAGGAATTCTCTCTGCATCTGTAAATTTAGAGCATTGGCCTCATGGAGAAGACATTCCATTTTGTACTAATTGGGTAGCAAGTTATACAAAATACTGGGTGGAATCTCTTGAGGATATAGAAAAGCTGAAATACGTTCTTCTGGCTCCAGATGATGAATCAATGAAGAAAGATATTGAATCTAACAAACAAATGTTTTCTCTTGCAAGAAAGTATCAATTACCGATTTGTTCATCCATTGGCGCAGGATTGACTAGACTGCTCCAACTTATGGGAGCTGATAATGTTTGTATAGCTACCATTGAGAGACCTGAAATTATAGAATCTTATCTGGAATACGAACATTCCCTGAATAAAAAAAGAATGGAAATTGCTATTGATTTTGGTGTGGATTTCTTTGGAAGAGACGGTTTTTATGAAACCTGTGATTTCTATTCACCTCAGCAACTGGAAAGCTTCTTAAAAAGCCACTTAGAAGAAGAAATCGATGTAGCACATTCTGCAGAGAAACCAATTTACTACACCTTGTGTACTGGAATTATGCCAATGCTTGACTATGCTAATAAACTAAATTTTGATTGTATTAACAGTATTGAACCTGCATTAGATAATAATGATCTAAGAAAGATTGATAATTCACTGCCGGGAAAAACCTTATGGACAGGTGTAAGCGCTCCGATACACATAGGAAGTGATAACGAAGAAGATGTGAGAGAAGCTGTTAGATACGCAATAAAGAATGTGAATCATTTAATATTAGGTGTTGCACCGTCAATTAGGAATTACTGGCATTTTGAAAACACGCTTGCCATGATTGACGAATGGAAGCATTTAAAAACAAAAAACTAACATAGGAGATTTAAAAATGATTGATACTCACGCTCATCTCGGAAAAGTAATATATGGATACGATCCGCTTACTCCGAAAGAATTAATAAAATTCATGGATAAATACGGGATAGAAAAATCAGTAATCCTGCCGCTTGTAAATCCTGAGGAAGAACACTATTATTATACAACTGAAATGGCATTGGAAGACTGCAAAAGATATCCGGATAGATTCATCCCATTTGTTAATATCGACCCACGAAGAGGCAAGAACAATGGAACTCTTGACTTTTATCCTATCATTAAAGAATATGCAGACAGAGGATGTAAGGGTTTTGGAGAAATTCTTGCAAATCTGCCGACTAATGATAAAAGACTCAAAAGTATCTATAAAGTCTGCGGTCAACTTGGTCTTCCTGTGCTTCCTGACCTTCGACCCACTTATTGTACCGCAGGAGTTATTGAGCCATTAGGAATGCCTTACTTAGAGGAGGTGCTAGAGGAATTCCCGCAAACCATATTTATCGGGCACGGGCCTGCATTCTGGGCAGAGATATCAGCAGACATTCCAGAAAAGGTCTATTATCCTAAGGGAAAAGTTGAGAAACCTGGTAGAGTGAATCTTCTTTTAGAGAAATACCCGAACTTGCACGCAGACCTTTCTGCAGGAAGTGGATATGGTGCTATGTCAAGAGACCTTGATTATGCAAAAATATTTTTGGCACTGACCGCTTCGTAAGACGAGAGGAGCCCAAAATCATAGAACTTCTGAATGGTATTGGGCTATCTTCTTCGATTAAAGAACGTATTTTTAGAAAAAATGCTGAGGAAATGTTGAAATTATAGGAGATATGGCAGTAAGTCCTAGTTTTTCGTTTTCTCTACTTCACAAATCATTGCACCTTTTGCAAGCTTGACTTCTACCTTATCATGAGGTTTTACCCGACGAGTATCAGTAATTAATGTTCTCTGAGGTAATTTCAGTGTATAGCTGTATCCTCTTGAAAGGGTTGCAAGAGGGCTAAGCATATTCAGCTTCCCTGAAAGATTGCTCGTCCTCTGTATAGCAAGCTCCAATATATGAGAACATGTTCTTTCCATCCTTTCGGAAAAATCGTCAATCTCCTGCTTATATTGGAATAACCTTTCCTCCGGATGTCTTAAGGCATAGGAAGACAATAAACTGAAAAGTTTCTCCTTCTTTAAACTTAGGTTATTTGTAAGTGCTGCAGTAATCCTTGTTTGAAAATCTCCGATTTTTTGAGTGATTTGCTCCATCTCTCCAACAACAAGTTCAGCTGCTGCGGATGGAGTTGGTGCGCGCAGATCTGCAACAAAGTCACTTATTACAAAATCTATCTCATGACCAACTGCGGAAATAACAGGGACCTTTGAATTATATATTGCTCTTGCAACAATCTCCTCATTAAATGCCCACAGATCCTCCATAGACCCGCCGCCTCTTCCAACAATCAGAACATCCATGTCCCCCATCTCATTGAACTCATCTATTGCTTCAGCTATTTCTCCCCCAGCCCCTTCTCCCTGAACCTTGACAGGGTTAATAAGAATTTCTACCTGACGGAAACGTCTGTTAATAACATTAAGAATGTCTCTGATGGCGGCGCCTGTCGGAGAGGTTACAATCCCAATCCTTCTTGGGAACAAAGGGATTGGCTTTTTATGTTCAGGAGCAAAAAGCCCCTCTTTTTGCAGCTTTCTTTTGAGTTGTTCAAAAGCGAGCTGAAACTCTCCAATTCCTCTTGGTTGAAGAAGCCCTACAATGAGCTGATAGTCTCCCCTGCGCTGATATACGCTTATATTTCCAAGAGCCAGCACCTTTAAGCCATCCTCTATTTTGAATTTTGTTTTCTGGTTAGCTCCTCTGAAAAACACAGCATTAAGCTGGGACTGCTCGTCCTTTAACGTAAAATAGATGTGGCCTGAAGAAGGCATCCTGCAATTTGATATTTCTCCTTCTACCCACACACTTGGGAAACTCTCTTCCAGTAAATTCTTTATCTTTGAAGTAAGCTCACTTACAGTAAAGATATGTCGCGATTGAGACTCATAATCATATGGTAACAATGAACACCTCCTGAATTGTAAAAAGCTTTCAAAATTATAACATAAGTGCTAATATTACGCTATAAAATGTGCTGGCTGGGCACATAGGTAACACTTTTTGTTTAAGATTCTCATTGTGATTCTCAATATATCTCATGGGTGTTAAATAATCAAGCGCTTGATGAGGGCGATTAAAATTGTACTCAATCAGCCAATTTGTTACAGC
>JAUSPT010000009.1 GCA_030652805.1 bacterium
CTATGATGTAGGTAAGAGCAGTGATGAGAAATCTTTTAAGAGATATTATGGTGGTAGAAGTAGTCGTTATTCTGACTCAATGATGGCGATGTAAGAGAAACGTTTAGAAACGAAAAGGAAATGATATGGTTAAGGAACAAAGTATATACATGAGAGAAAGAAGAAAGAATAATCCAGAATTTATGAAAAAATATCTAGCACGTAGAAAAGAAAACAAAAGAAATAATCCAGAAATTCGGGAAAAACAGGCGATACGTAGGAAAGAAAGAAAATATGGTTTGTCTCATGAAGATTGGTTAAGGATGTATGAAACTCAAGATGGAAAATGTCTTATTTGTGGAAAGTCTTTTATAAAGCCTTCTGATGCTAAAGTTGATCATAATCATAGGACAGGTAAAATTCGGGGTCTGCTCTGTAATAACTGTAATCTTGGTATTGGTTTTCTAAATGATGATCCAAAGATAATGATAAAAGCAATAGAATATTTATTGGGGGAGAAGTAAATGCCAGTATATATGTTTGAATGTAATAAGTGTGGAGTAATAGAAGATAGAACTTGTTCAGTGGAGGAGAAGAATAAGCAACTATGTAAGGCATGTGGTTATGATATGAGGTGTTTGGTCGAGAAAAAGCCTCAGGTTACAAAATACAGAGAGCGGCCCGAAGTTAGACAATGGAGAAGAAAAAAAGGTGTATAATAATAAGGAGTATATATAATGACTCAAATGGCTAAGATAGAGAAACTTAGAAGTTTTTGGATAGAGGGATTAGAGGGGAATGCAGAATGTGTTCAAGAGTCTATCAAGAACTATGGTTACTATGAAGGTGGAGATAAACAGTGGAAGTCTGAAGATATAGCCGTATTGAATGCAGGGGGACGGCCACACTTAACCATTAACATGATTCTTCCTACCATTAATCTTTTGACCGGTTATGAGAGACAGAACAGGCAAGAAGTATCAGCATTCCCCAGAAAAGGTGGTAATCGACTAGTTGCTCAACTATTTACTGAACTATGTAAACATACTGAAGATGTCTCTAATGCGATCTATGAACGTTCTATGATGTTCCTAGATGGAATAGTAGGTATAAAGGGATGGATTAACATTGATATTGACTATGAGGATGATCCCTATAATGGAGAATTAATTATTGAGAGGGTGAACCCCTTTGATATTGTAGAGGACCCAGGATGTAAAAGCTATGATCTTAATAAAGGAGCTAAGTATATTATCCGGTCTTATTGGGCAGATAAAGAGTTGATTAAAATTACTTATCCTAAAGCTAAAGATGATCTAGAACATCAAAAGTTTGATGATTTAGATAAGAGGGACATTCGGCGTCCACCTGGAGGAAAGACTAGTCCAGATCTATATAAAGCTCGATTGAGAGAGACATGGTGGAGATCCTATGAAAAAGCTGTTTACTTGGTTCATAAGATGTCGATGGAACGTAAGAGAGTAGATAAGAGTAAAATTTCTTTGATGAAACACATGTTAGAGGTTGACCGTAGACAGGCAGAAGAAGAAGGAAGGATGACAGTCTTTGCTGTTGCAGAAGCAGTAGTTCCTGTATTACATTGTGATACTACTTTTGGAAAAGTCATAGTAGAGGAAGTAGAAAGACCATTTGGAGAGATGACTAAGTTCCCACTACAGCGCTTTGTTCCTTATTGGATTAATGGAATCTGTTTCTCACCGGTAAGTAATTTAAGGTCTCCTCAGGATGAAAAGAATAAGAGACGTTCTCAATCATTACATCTGGTTAATACTTCTGCAAACAGTGGTTGGTTTAATAAGAAAACTGGGGGGGCTGAAAAAAGTGAGTTAGAAGAAGTAGGTTCGAAGCCAGGAGTAGTTATTGATTATGATACTACGAAGCCTGATAAGATAGTTCCTACTCCATTATCTCATGCTCATATTACTTTAGAGCAGATGGCTGGAAATGATATTAAAGAGATTTCTGCTGTTAATGCTAATTTGTTAGGAATAGGGAAACCAGAAGATTCAGGGATATTAGATAGACAGAGACAGACTCAAGGATTAATTGGTGCTGAAGTTGTTTTCGATAATTATAAGTTGACACAGCAAATTTATGCCGAGACTCTAATTGATTTAATCAGACACAGTAATGTATATTCTGCACAAGAGATCGTGGCTATAGCCGATGATAAGAAGATAGAAGCAAACATAGATCAGATGGTGCAGGCTATGAAATCAATAAAAGTTGGTAAGTATGGGGTTGCGATTTTACAGAGTCCTAGTAATCCAACTATCAGATTTGCTAACTTTGAGATATTAATGGAAGTAGCAAGATTATATGAAGGTATGATACCACCTGACATTTTGTTAGATTCTTCAGATTTACCAAGGAAAGAAGAGATAGTGGAGAGATTGAAGCAATCTATGGAAGAGCAAAAGCAGTTAATGCAACAGCAAGTACAGGCTGAGGCTCAGCAGAAACGTCCTCAGCAAATGCCACGAAGAAAATTACAAAAGGTATAGGGATTAGTCCAACTTTTGGACTTAAAATAAAAGGAGAAAAGAAATGGCAGAAGAAATTAATGTTGGGGAAAAAACTCGTACTGAGACAGAGTGGAAAGGGTTAATGACTGATAAGCAAAGTGAGACTAGAGCTAGACAGCAAATACAAAGTGAGTTAGCTGTAAAAAATCTTAAGTTGACTGAACTAGAGGGGCAGATTCAAGAACTTATGCTTTCTTCAGAGGGTAACGGAAAAGACCTTAATGAAACAGTAACTCGAGCTGAATTGCTGGCAGAAAAGAAAAAGACAAAACAGGAATTGATGGATTTGCATAAGGCAGAAACTGTCAAATCATCTGAAGTAGAAAGAACTAACTTTGTAAACAAGTCTTTTACTGAAGCCATAAAAAAGCATACTGTAGAGAAAGATGGTAAAGGATTATCATTCGATGATGTTATGGAAGGAACTAAGAGGCAAATTTCAGAGAACTCTACTAATAGAACTTTAATTGAGAATGATACCAATCCAGGTGAGAAAGCTTATCAGATAGGATTACAAGATCCTGTCATTGCTGAGAGACATGAAATGTACAAGAAGACTCTAGCAGAACGGAAGAAAATTCCTAAAGTTGGCATGGAGGGGACTCTTGCTCCAGAGGAAATTATTACTCAGGAGAGATTATTAGCTATCCCCGCGGGGGCAGAGAGAGAAAAGTTTATAAAAGACCATTATGAGGTAATACAGGCATCTCAAAAGACCTGGGAAAAATAACTACCCATTAGTTAAGAGTGGGCTTTAGTCTAACTTCAAAGACTTGAAAGAAGAAGGGTAAGTAGATAAAAATTTTTAAGAAAGGAGTTAGACAAGATGTCTATTCTAAATTGTATACCCGAACTTTGGAATGTGGCTATAATGACTAACCTGCAGAAAGAGCACGTATTTGGTAAAGTTTGTAGATGCGTGATAGATGCACCAATTACTACACTTGGGCAATCTGTACATATTCAAGGAATAGGAAAGATTAACATTGGAACTTATACTGGTGCTGATCTTGTTATGCAAGGTTTATCGGATAGTGGAATGATCCTGAAGATAGACAAGGCGGACTACTTTGACTTCTGGGTTAATGATGTAGATGCTTTACAATCGAATGCTAACCTAATGGGTGAAGCAACCCAAGAAGCTGCTTATGAAATGAAGGATGTATCCGATTTAGTTGTCTATAATGAATTGGTTGCTGCTGCTGGCTTGACTGCTGTTGTTGGAACAGGAGCTACAGATGTAATCTCTATTATAGGTAATATAGCTGAATGTGATTTATCACTTAAAGAAGCGCTTATTCCTAAGAAGATGAGATGGTTGGTTATACCTTTTTGGGCTGGAACTAAATTGTTATTGGCTGGCGTATATCAAGCTCAAGACCTAAAGGGTAATATTAATGGATTCGTCACCGATGTTTTAGGACTTGACTTATATGAATCTGCTAATATTGCTGCTACGGTTGCTATCGGTGGTTCTTATAGAGCGGCTGCTTATGCGGAGCAGTTAACAAAGACAAAAGCCTTTGAACCCGAAAAGAACTTCGGTGATGCCTTAAAAGGTCTACACATCTATGGAACGAAAGTCATAAGACCAAATGAGATAGTTGTAGCTACTTGGTCAAGGGCTGTAGAAGCTTTGATTTAATCTAGGGAAGGGGGAGTAGAAAAATTACTCCCTCTTTTAAAATTTTAAGAAAGGAGTGAGATATAATGGCTGTTCATAATATAGACGTTACAAATATAGACTTGGAACGTGATGAAGGAATCGCATGTACTAAAATTGCCTTTACTGCTAACGATTCTGGTGTAGCTGATACTCTAACAATTGTTCCTACACGCCCTGGCAAGAAGATGGTGTTGATTATTACTACAGTTACTATCGCTGTGAATGTGACTATTGCCTTGGGAAATTATTGGTATGCAAAGGCTTTAGCCGCGGTTAACGTTCCCACAAATAGTGCAAAGGCTTTTTGCTTTACACCTGCAAGGTATCAGACCTCTACTGGACTTAAAGCAACTTCTGGTAAGATGGTGATAACAGTAACACCAGTTGATGGAGTAATAGATGCTGTATGTTATCAAGTTTTACAATTACCAGGTGTAGTTGGACGACTTCCAAGTGAGTCTGAATCTTAAGATAAACTAGGGGGGGGGGGTTGAAATATTACCTCCCCTTCTCGATTATAAAGGAGGAGAATTAAAAGATGAAATTTTACACTGAAGTTACTAGAGAGCCAAAGTCAATAATTAAATGTGTTAGAGATGGCTTGAATAAAGTAGTTTCTATGAAGAG
>JAUSPT010000010.1 GCA_030652805.1 bacterium
GACACACGCAATAAAAATAGAAAAGAAATAGCGGCTGAAGCGGGGTTTACCACGCTATATAGATGGATGTTGCAAAAAAAAATTAAATAAATCGTGGAAGAAGCTGAGGAATTAATATGGACATCGTAGAAAGATTAAAAGGCATCCTGAAAAAGGATCAGCTACTTGCCCGTGACTGGGACGAATATGGCGATGACATCGAATGTGAAATCGAGGATGCTATTGAGGAAATTGAGCGGCTGAGAATATCTCATTTAAATATTGACAAACATACACCACACGCGTAATGGTGCTTGTGAAAGGTAATTCTATGAGAAGTCACGGTCTCGACAATCAATTTAAAATTCAAATAGGGTATATCAAAAGACTGCACTCCCTGTGTAGTTCAGGAGCCGTGACCTCCGTTTTGGTATGCCCTATTGGTGTTTTAAGGGGATTGTTATGACAAAGAAGACCATCAAAAGAAAATCTATAAGCAAAAAATTACGATTCGATGTCTTTAAGAGAGACAACTTCCAATGTGTATATTGTGGGAAAACACCACCAGAAATTACACTTGAGATTGACCACATAGAACCAATTTCAAAAGGTGGAGACAACGATATAAACAATCTGGTTAGCTCATGCTTCGATTGTAATAGAGGGAAAAGGAATGTTCGCTTAACAAAAAAACCAAACAAAACACCTGAAAACATAGAAATATTAAAAGAAAAAGAAGATCAACTTAAAGAATATAGAAAATTAATAAGAAAAATTAATAGAAGGATTAATAATAATATTAATGGCATAAACAATATTTATATAAAGGCTTATCCTGGGTGGGAGTTTTCCGATTCATTTAAAACTGGAAGCTTAAAACGGTTTTTGAATTTTTTAACAAAAGAGGAAATTATTGAAGCTTTAAAGATAGCAATCAGTCGTTTGGGAAACGATAATGATAGGGTAATTAAATATTTTTGTGGGGTTTGTTGGCAGAAAATAAAGGACAAGCGCAATGAATAAAGATTTTAGAGTTGCCGTATCGTTTCCGCACCATCCTAAAACAAAAAAACTCATACGACAGTTAGGTTATGAGGCTGTTTATTCATTAATTAATTTATGGTCGTTTGTTGCTATGAATAAACCAAGTGGTGTTTTAAATAATATGGATATTGATGATATTGAAATTGCTTCTGACTGGAATGGGGAATGCTCAAAGTTCGTTTTAGCATTACTTGAGCATAAATTTATAGATGAAATAAGTGGTGTTTATAGTATCCATGACTGGAAAGATCATAACGGATATGCTTTTTATTCACCAGAAA
Organism: bacterium; assembly: GCA_030652805.1. NCBI lineage: Bacteria > bacterium. The sequence continues at coordinate 1,305 of JAUSPT010000010.1, forward strand.
GATCAAAAAAGGCAAAAAATGCAGCAGAAAGCCGTTGGAACAAAAAGAATAAAAACAATAATTTAATGCTAAACGATGCTAAGGGCATACTACAAGCATCACCAAGCAATGCCCCTTCTCCTGATCCTTCTCCTGATCCTTCTCCTAATAAAAAGGTTTTTAATCAAAAAGAATTTGAGGTTTTTTATTCAACTTATCCTAACCGTAAAGGTAAAAAAGAGTGTCTTGAGCGATGGAAGAAATTACTGAAAAACAATCAGCTTCCTGAAATATCTGTTTTACTGACTGCTGTTAAAAAACAAACAGCGTGGCGTCAAAATGCAAACGGCGAATTTAGACCAGAATGGAAATACCCGGCTACATGGTTAAATAAAGGCTGTTGGGAAGACGAATTTGAATTAAAGCTAAATAATTTTGAACCTGCTAATTATCAACCACCGATAGAGGATATTCTTGAATAACATCCCACCACAAAATATAGAATTAGAACAAAGCATATTATCATCATGTTTAATAAATACTGAATCCCTTGATGATATTGCTGATATATTAATCCCTAACGATTTTTACAAGACATCGCACCAGAAAATATATTCAGCTATGCTCGAACTAAAAAGAAAATCTGAGCCGGTTGATATTGTAATGCTTGTAGATAAATTAAAAATATTAAAACAATTAGAACTTATTGGCGGGGCAAGCTATTTAGCTGTACTTATAGATACACCGGTTGCGATTAATATAGAATACACAGTTAAAAAAATAAAACAATATGCTGTATTACGTAACACAATAGATATTTGTTATAAGACCATTCAATCATGTCAAGAAGCAAGCGGGGACACAGATGAGATTGTTGATAAATTCCAAACGGATATATTGAGAATAGACACTGGAATATCCGGTGACAACTATATAGATATGAAACAACTTGCTGTAGAGGGTGAAGATAGACATGAAATAATATATAATAATCAAACTAATGTTTCGGGGGTAGCTTCCGGTTTTATTGATATTGACAAAGTAACATGCGGATTTCAACCAGGGGACTTAATAATAATTGCAGCAAGGCCAAGTATGGGTAAAAGTAGTCTTATGCGGAACATGGCTGTAAATATGGCAAAAAAAGAAATACCTAACGCAATAATATCATTAGAGATGTCTAAGGAACAGCTTTATGATTCTTTGTCGGCGAGCGAAAGCGGAGTCAGTTTAATGAAGTTTAGAAATGGCTGGTTTTCTATGGATGATTGGCGCTTAAAAACAGAAGCTGCAAGCAGATTGTATGAATTAAAGATGTTTGTTGCCGATAAAGATTGTTTTAAGACGCTGGATATTTGCCGGATCGCCCGAAGGCTTAAAAAGAAAGAAGATATTAAAATTGTTTTTATTGATTATTTACAGTTAATCGAAGGGGATACAAAAAAAGGCAAAAACTATGAAGTAGGAGAGATAACGCGAAGATTCAAACAATTAGCAAAAGAGCTTGAAATTACGGTTGTTTTATTATCACAGCTTAATAGAGATTGCGAGAAGCGACCGGATAAAAGACCAGTGTTATCAGATTTAAGAGACTCTGGGTCGATTGAACAGGACGCAGACGTGGTGATGTTTCCGTATAGACGTGAACAATATATCATGAATAAATACCATGATGACGGCACGATGACGCCAGACATGATAAAGTGGCATGGCAAAGCTGAGTTGAATATTGCAAAGCAACGCATGGGTCCGACACGGAGAATTAATTTAATATGGCTGGACAAGACGGTGCAGTTTAAGGACGCTGTAAAAGATTTAAAATAATATCACTATGGCTATATACTCATAGACTACTGCCTAAGTATGCGGTAAGATTAATATTCAAAACGTTTAGACTGGAGGAAACATGAAAATCTCAAACGAAGTAGCAAACGTATTGGCAAACTCAGAAATAGATGATCTCAAATTATATCTACCTGGGGAACAACTTGAAAGAAAGCTATATATGGCTGTCAATAATGTCCTTGTTGCGCTCGAAGGAAAGTGGAATCGAAAAGAGAAAGCTCATATATTCAAGGTTGAACCGGCTGAAATTATAGAGGAAATCTTACTAACCGGAGAATACACAGACGCAAAAAAGGAATACCAGTTTTTTGAAACGCCAGACGAGCTCGCTAAAAAGCTGGTAGATATGGCAAATATCCAACCAGGCGAAACGGTGTTAGAACCAAGCGCGGGCCGCGGGGCTATTGTAAAGCATATTAATAAAGGCGCTTCTTGCGATTGTATAGAATTAAACTTGAAAGACAGAATATATCTCAGGGAAGAAGGATATTATGTTGTCGGAGAGGATTTTTTACAGTGTCAGCAAAGGTATGATGTTATTATTGCGAATCCGCCGTTTAGTTTTCAGTCCGATATTTCTCATATCACACACATGATAGAGCTGGCCAATCGGTGTGTCGTGTCGATAGCCTCCTCCTCTGTGATGTGGCGCACAAATAAAAAGTCGGTTGAGTTTCGTGAGTTGGTGGCTAAATCAGGCGGCACAATTAAGACTTTGCCGGAAGGCTCATTTAAGGAAAGCGGAACCAATGTTAATACCTGTGTTGTTCATATTGAGAAAGGGAGTTTATGAAACTAAAATTCTATGTCGGCTGGCTTTATATTAAAATTGCAAAGAACAGGTTGCTGGGCGGATACTATTTTGAGTTTAAAATATTGTTTTATGGTAGAGGATATTATGCGTGGAAAAAAAAGATGGAAAAGTTTAAAAGTCAACTACCGTCAGCTAAAGCAGACGGCTTGTAACTGCCTCGGAAGGCGCTACGATAGGCGGGTTGACTGCCGCCCTACCTGGGTAGCATATAGCGTCCAGGTTCATATTCATACATTAATCATGCTGTATGTAGTTGTCAAGAGAAATCTTAAAAAAAGGAGGAGGCCAATTCCTCTGTCGCCTGAAGACGACAGTCTCCTTGGCCAACTATTATGAAAAACAAACTAAAGAAATTGGAACAGGTAATATTTGTAAAACGGGGCCCGGGAAGGATAAGTGCTATCCGTGAGGCGTGGGCTGTGTTTATAACTGGGTATCAGAAGCCACTATGGCGGAAGCTGTGGGAAAGGATAATACGATGATTTTCCCAAAAACCATAAAAATTGGAGCTCACACATATCAGGTAAAACATCCTTACATTTTCAGCAATGACACTTTAACTGGTCAATGTTGTTTAGAAGTCGGAGAAATCAGAATTAAGGCAATGACACCAGCAGGTGAAATACAAACCAATACCGCTCAATTAGTTTGTTTTTTCCATGAGATTCTACATGCTATAAATTATACAAATTGTATGGAAAACCTTGGAAAGGAGTGCGATCCTGAAAAATTAATAGACGCACTGGCCGAGGGGATGGTACAGGTACTTATTGATAATGATTTATATAAAAAACCGGTGGAGAAGGTGAAAAAATGATACGACCGATCTGTAACTGGTTAGAGTGTGCGTCCGGTATGGGGTTGGCAGGCAGGGGCACGTGCGCATGGGGAAACCCTGATGACCCGAATTGCCCGGAATTTGAAAAATATTTGGAATTTGAGGAGGTTACAGATGGCGAAACAAGCGAAGAAGCTGACACGGGCGCAGAAAAAGAAACTATATCGAACTGAAGCAGGATTTCAGGCTGCGAAGCGGAAAAAACGAGCTCAGGAGCTCAACATAGAGTTAAACACTAACCAAGACGCCGCAAGCTCTCAAATTCCAGCGCTTGTGGCATAAGACAGGTGGAAACTTGGCTGAAAGAAAAAAGCCCGCCAAATTCGACTTGGCAGGCTTTAGATTCGTTATCGTGAGTCAGTAAGTAAACAACTATTTAAAATGGTGGTTTATGGCTTATTAGTTTGAAATTAAACATCAACACTAATCTACAGCGCTTAAAGCGCTAATCTATGATGCGCCAAACAGGATAGTTATAAACTCACGCATTAATCTACAGTGCTGTTAAGCCATTATTCCAATTTTTAAAGCGCTAATCTACAGTGCCTAATGTATATCTACCATTGTAAGGGGTGAAAGCCCAAGAGACTTCCAGCGATACGAAAGAATATAGAAATTCTTTTTTCGGTAAAGCCCGCCTTTTTGAACAACTTCAATAAACCCAATTTTCAGTAATTCCCTAATTTCTTTGCCAAAAGTCGCTTGGCTCATCTCGTCTTTCATTTCCCGATATGATACTGAAACCTGTTCGCCCTTGTTTGGATTGTATTTTCGTTTAATCCTTAGATAGGCTAATTTTGAATACCATTTGAGGAAACGCCATTCTTTTGAGTCGTACATGGAATGATAAATTTGGATAAACAACTCGCGGTCTTTTCTTGACATTTTGACACCTCCAGTAAGGTTTATGGGTATGAAGGGCGGGACTGAATGTACTGGCATTCAGAATTATGTTGGCCTAACAACCGCCCATTCATACTATTACTTATCAGAGGTGATGTCAAAATGTCAATATAAATTTATTCCGTTTTTTTCTCCCTTCTCATTGCCCGCTCTAAAATTATGGTTTCTGGTAAATTTATACAAACATTACACAAACATTGATTTACGGTTGCCTCATCAAACCGTAAAACCGCTTCAAATTCCGCTAAATTTTGTCGGCAATGGAAGCATGGGAACGCATGCTCCTTCCACCGCATTGGTTTTATTTGCATTTTTCCTCCTTTCTAACTTCCCCAGTTGTTATATTTCCCCTAAAAACTCTACAAAGTTAAAAGGGGTGCCACCTACGTAGGCGGCAAAAACCATCCATACCTCACCCTCCGAGGAGAACTGGAAGTCCCAGTCTCCCGAGCGATGGATGTGTATCGCTCCGATTTGCTCCGGAGCAACCTCGTCCCCTGCGGTTTCCCACTGGTTCTCTGCCAGCGGGCAATCCCTAAACAAAACCATCTCTGAAATTATTTTACACATTTTTCTCTCCTTTTTTTTCCCGGCATAATTGCCGGTTTAGTTCCTCACGTCCGCCCTGGATACTCAATCAAGAGCGGGATCAAGAGCTAAGCGGGGTTAATAGTCTCCGCAGCATATATCCTCATAACTGCATCCATCAGCGCATCTGTCGCACTGATACCCAAGCCGCACATCCTTAGCTGTGAGCATATTAGGACGCTCACATGTTGGGCACTGATACGCCCTGGGGTTGTTCTCTGTAGCCCGTCGTAGAGCGGACTTGCCACCTGGATCCGCAAATAAGTATCTTTTCATGGTTTTTCCTCCTAATTTTTCCCCGGCGTGATTGCCGGCTGCTTTTTTATAGAGCTACCCTGGATTAAAACTGTTACCAATAAATATTATTATTAAGCTGGTGTAACATAATCTCTAATCGTTTTAATATAGTCTTATAGCTTCTACGTTTACCCTTCCTGATTCGCATTAATAAAGAATTCTCGTCGAACCGATGTTCCTTGCAATGAGCACTTCTTGATAAAGCAATTAAATTATCTGGGCTGTCATTAGTAAAATCCCTATCCTTATGGTGGATGTCACAACCTTTTGGAATTTCACCGTAATACTCTTGATATGCTTTTCTTGTTTTGTTGCCGTTATGTTTTAACATGGGTTCCTCCAAATAAAAAAAGGGCGCTCCATAGAGTTTGAGGCGAATAAATGGTTTCCCAAAGATTCACTCTATAAAGCGCCCGATTAATTGTTTTATGAAATAAAAAATCCATTTACCGCCTCAATCCCTACTTATAAAACTTACTGGAGAATGTCAAGTGAAAACGTAAACTATTTAAGATAGTACTGCGAACACTGTGCCACATTGTTAATTTATTTGATATATTTGTATAGGCTGTTGATTTTGTTTGATAATAAAAAAAACTTGACATAGTTAAAAGATTGGTAGTATATCGTTTGTAAAAGCAAAACTGGTGATTAGCCCGTGTCACTATTTTAGCGGGCTGACGTGGTGTTGGTCTGTAAGCCATTGATTTTACATGTGGATAAAAACGGTGAAAATAACCTAAAAAAACTTAAGATAACATACAAAACTGTTGACATGATTTTATCGGTGTGCGATTATCGGTCATAAAAAGTTTACATAATCCAGAAAAATGAAAAAACCGTGAAAGATTAGGGATGTATGGAAAATAAAAAGTGTACGAAAATCGAATATGTGTAATCGTGCACAAACAGCACAAGACAATGATAAAATATATTCAAGTACCTATGGGGAAGAGAGAATATGACAAGAGCAGAGGAAATAGCAAAGCAAGAAGAATGGATTAAAAAACATCCATCATACAAGAAACCAAGAAGGGTAGTCTTTTATAAGTCAAGCCAGTCTAATAAAAAAATTAAGCCATCTAAAAAACATAGACAAAAGAATATAAATAAAGAGTACCGAAAGGCATTAAGAAGAAATAAACGTGGGCTTATTACAAATATAACAAGATCAGAACAAACCTTCAAAGACCTGCTTAACGCATTAGAGATAGAATATAATTTTCAAAGGATTTTTACAGTCGGCAAGAAAGGTTATATAGTTGATTTTTATTTAACGGACTATTTAACTGTTATTGAAATTGACGGCTCTAATCATAACGAGAAAGAACAAGATACAAAAGACGGTGAGAGGACAGACAATTTGTTAAAATTGGAGAAGATTAAACATATTATTAGATTTGATAACGACGAAGTTCTTTATATGTCTATAAATAATCTTAAAAGAATCCTGGGATTAAAGATATGCCCATTTATTGAGGACTTGTTATGATAACAATATATCACACCTATCAGAGCAATCAAGCCAAATTGGATATAAACAGACAGCTTGTAATCGAGCTACAGCGTACATTAACACCAAGGCAAGGGTAAACTGGAGATATAATGGGCGATTTAATCACTTATTTTTATAGTCTTGATCAAGACAACCAATATGTGATGATGTATTACAGGGTGTGCTCAAGCGCAGAGACAACACAATACATTATGATCAGGATGTACTAAAAAAACCAACTACCGCAGCAGAAAAGCTACCAAGCCGCCCAAAAGCTTTTAAACGCCCGCAATGAAAAGGATAAAAACAATGAATGACCCTGGACAAACAAGCAATGGGCGGTGCTTACCGAGATTGTCTGGGGATTTATATAAGCGGTTTTTCCAGAATTTATCCCTCACGTGTAACGTTACAAAATCAGCGGCAAGCATAGGTGTATCGCGTCAACATGTACATCATCTCAGACGCAACAACAAACAGTTTGCCAAAGACTGGGATGATGCTATAGAGCGTGCTACAGATACACTGGAGGCGGAGGCCAGGCGTCGTGCTCTGGAAGGGTTCGCCAGGCCAATCTATTATCAAGGTAAAAAAGTCGGTGACGAGATTCTGTATTCTGATCAGTTGATGGTAACGCTGCTTCGAGCGCACAGACCGGATAAATTCCGAGAGTCAGGCTTTGATCTTCCTCCCGGATCAGAGATCGTCATAGCTATGAGACGTGCAGATGAGGTTAAGACCGATGAGGTAATCGACATAACCCCTACCCCTGATACACCGGATAAGATTACAGAGTAGCACGCCTGCGCTGATATTATTGACAATACTGATTGGCTTTTTGAGACTGTTTTAATGACATCTGCAAGGTTGCTGACATCATTATAAGGGGTATTTTTAATGATAACCGA
>JAUSPT010000011.1 GCA_030652805.1 bacterium
AGGCTTGTGACGATTGGCGGTTATTATCGGAGGAAGAAAAACAATATTACAGGGATAACGCTCCGGCAGGCCGAACAGGGTTTCAATATTATCTAAGCGTCACACTATAAAGGCACGTGAACACATCAACCGACAGGGGAACGTCGATTACAGGGCAACTGTGTGCGTCGTTTTTTTGAGAAAAATAACAAAATATCAGGGAACAACCGGAAACAAAAGAAGGAGCTAAGAAAAATTATGGGAATAGGGGACCAATTTCAAACGGTGGTTTATTATGAAGACACAGGCGACATCAGAGAAATTTTACCAAACCAGTATATAAAAAGCCGAAAATCATTAAACAGCTTGCTTGGTTTACCGGAGTCAAGAGGAATAAAGTTTTTTTACGTACCTGGTTACTTCCCTTTAATGAAAGAAAACTGGAAAGTTAAATTAGGTAGTAACACAAGAGCGCCGCGATTAATATCACAAGACGGGAAAGACGGGGTTTTGCTATTATCACAAAAAGAAGCGGAATATATATTCCAACACTATAAAGAGATTTGCATGGTATTCGAGGGAGGGTTGGGCGACTATATAGACCAGGCCGATGTTGTGATTGCTTGTAAAAAAAAATATCCGGAGAAAAAACTCTTAGTCGAAATGGATGGTTCGAGAAAAGCGGCACTGAACTTAATGGATGGTTTTGAAATGGCAGCCTCTGGTACATCAGCCACTGTTGGTCACAATACAAAACCAACCATTGAGTTTTCAAAGATTAACAAAATGTGTGGAGATTATGGCGCAGGCGGCAAAATCGGAGTATATTCTTTAATAGCAGGTCTTGATAAAACAGCCGAAAGAAGCAAAATAAAAATACCGAAAAACGACCAGGCAAACGCCAGAGGAATTATCCAGGAAAACATCGGTAAAGAATACAAAACCATAATAGCGCTGCATACAATGTCAGGGAATTGCAACACAAAAGGGATACCGCCGGCCGGGGTCCCCGACATGCTTTCTTCACTCTTGGAAGATCAAGATTTATATTTTTTACATATTGGAGGAGCGGGCGAAGAAACAGTTAAACACGAGCAAATAATAAGTCTACAGGGGAAGCTGAACTGGCCGGAGGTTTTCGCTGCAATATCACTATGTGACGGGTGCGTATGTATTGACTCAGCTATTTTACACATTGCGCAACATTTAGGGCTACCAACAGTATCGCTCTGGGGTCCAACAGACTGTATAAATATCCTTGGCAACGATTCTGGCGTGGGGGCAGTTACATCGACAAATAACTGTGCGGGGTGCAATCAATATGAGTGTCAACAAAAGGACTGTATGCAACATTTTAATAAAAAAGAACTAAACAGAAAACTCAAAAAACTAATCAAGGAATAAGAAAAGGGGGTAAAACCAACATGAAATTAAATCTCGGTTGTAGCCTTACATATATGGAGGGTTGGGCAAACCTCGACAAACACCGCACTTTCAAGGCAGATATTTACCACGACCTTGAAGAGCCTCTTCCTCTTCCTGATAATAGCTGTTCTGAAATAAACGCCTCCCATATATTTGAACACATCTATAATTTTATACCGCTGATAAACGAATGCCATAGGATTCTTCACCCCGCAGGCCTTTTACATGTTCGCGTTCCCTGGTTCCAGGGTAACTGGGGTTGCGGCGATCCTACGCATGTCCGCTATTTTAATCACCTTACCTTTAATCATTGGTGTGAATGGTTTGACCTTTCGCCCCATATTAACTCGGGTTGCCGGTTTAAAAAAATATCTGTTGAGTTTATAGAAAACATAGCCTGGCTCAGTGATCCTTTCCTTGCAAAGGGGATGATTTCTGCTATTGAAGAAATGAAAATCGAGCTTCTAAAAATCTAAATAGATGAGGTAAATCAATGAGTTTTGAATATGAGAAAATAAAAGAATATTACGATTACGATTACTGGAACACACCTGGAAACAAATCCGGATATACAAACATGACGGCGGCGATCGGCGGCGACTGGCACCGGCAGGCTTGCGCGTGGTTTGATTCAGTAATACCGGTAAAAGGAAAAAAACTATTTGACGCCGGTTGCGGGCTTGGTCACTTTATGGTCGGCTTTAAAGAGCTTGGCGCTGATGTTTATGGTTGCGATGTCAGCGACTATTGCGCTGGTATAGTTCGTAGTTACTTTCCAGAAAACTTTTTCCAAACAAGCTTAGAGGATCTCGAAGAGGTACCGGAAAACAGTTTTGATATTGTTATCACAACATCAACGCTGGAACACATCCCACAAAACAACATAAAAATAGTTATAGATAATCTGATTAAAATAACAAAACCAAAGGGTTTAATTTACATAGAGGTCGACGTAAAGCCGGATAAAGACAGAGACATGCCGGAAGAATCGCATGTCAATATTCAGCCCTGGCCAGTGTGGTTAGAATCCCTGGATAGTACCAGAAACAAATGGAACCCCGAATATATGCTAACGGAAAAACTACGAGACACAAAAAATTATCCGGGGTTTCCGTTACAGGATTGGCGTTTTTTTGTATTTGAAAAATTTCGATAATAAAAAAACCTTGCATATTGTGTTAAAATATAGTTTACATACAACATCTTGTATAAAGGAGGTGATTTAGATGGCTAAAGTTTCCGGTCCTTTTATGTCGGTCGACGCCTCGGGTACCATATTTAAAACCCTCACGGCTTCGATCTGGAAGGGAAGGAATTACATCAGAGGATATTTCATCCCGACCAACGCAAACACAGTCGCACAGCAAGCGCAGCGCGCCATAATGGCAGCCGCAGTTACCGCCTGGCAGGGATTAACAGCAGTAATGCCGGTCAGCCCGCCGCTGGGTGCAGAAAGTTACAAAGACCAATGGAATATTGCAGCTCGTGAGGTTTATCCGCCAATAAGCGGGTTCAATTATTTTGTAATGCAATATGTGTTACAAGGTATAGCTCCGGTGATTCCGCTGGTCGCTCCTAAGACATCCAAGACCATCCACGGTTAAAAATCTGCTCACCAGCGATCAGGCACAAGAAAACTTCTACCCTTTCCCCCGGGTGGAAGTTTTTTTTTATGTCAATTTTAGGTCATCCTCGCGCTGATCAGCGTGAGGGTCTAAAAATTCACTGATCATAAAGATGTCGCTTTTTGCATGTAGTGCGTCAAATTATCCTGATCAGGATCCTCTGCAGCAATATAATTAAAACGTCATATTCCAAGTTTAAGAAAAACGTCATAATCTGTAAGGTGTAAAATAATATCGCTTGACATTATGTCGTCTTACTGATAGCTGTTTTTGTAAATATGTCGCTATACGAAAGGGGGTGCTGTTCATGGCTGGTTTTTGTCCGTTTTGCAATGACGAAATAAAAGAAGAAATTTTACTGGAGTGGGTTGAGGGCTTCCCGGTTGATTTTGAATTTGTTTGTCCAACATGTGGTGAGTCGTTAAAAATAACCCTGGAACGAGGTCCTGTTTTTTCCGTGAAGAAAAAATAAGCGAGGCAATCAATGCCGATAAGATCTGAAAATAAGAAACGTTATCCAAAAGACTGGATATTGCGAAGCCGGTTTATAAGATTCTATAGAGCAAAAAATAAATGTGAGTGGTGCGGGGCAGAAAATTATAAACCTCATCCGATTACAGGTAGCCGTGTAATTTTAACAACAGCTCATATTTATGATCATAGACCTGAAATTTGCAATTTTTTTAACTTAGCAGCCTTATGTCAGCGTTGCCATAATCGGCACGATGCGGCAAATAGAAGAAAAAGCCGCAATAAAAGATTAAATGCAAACCAACTGCAACTGTTTTAATTAGAAAAGGAGGATGAAAATTTAATGAATCGATCTTTGACTGAAAATCAATATGCAGTTTTTATGACAGGATTAGAAAAAACTCAAATTCGGGACCAGTGCATTATGCTTTTTTTGCTCCATGGAGGCCTCAGGAACGGAGAGGCTTGTAATTTAAACTGGGGGGATGTCTGTATCAACCAAGATATA
>JAUSPT010000012.1 GCA_030652805.1 bacterium
TCTTAATTCCTTCGCAGTCATTGTGATAACGCCCTTTCTCTCCATAATGTCCTCCTCCTTCCTTCTGGAGAACATTGTAACCCCTCAAAGGGGACATTTTTAATTTGCTAGAAAGGGACATTATCATTTTGGTATTACATATAAAGTCCCCCTTTGTCGTTCTCCCTTTTTTCTTTATGGATTAATTTGCTACCCAACAAATGCTCTAATAATTATGTTTGTTGGGTAAATTGTTTTATTGACATGTTACCCAACAAGTTATATTGTAGTATCGTTTGTTAGGTAAATAGGAGTGTTTATGAGAGGAGTTATTAAAGGGGTATTAGCGGAAGAGCTGGAAAATTCTCTCAGGATGAAAAAGGAATATGAGGAGTCCTTAATAAGATTGCCTAAAGGATGTCTTGCAAAAAGGGAAATACACGGTCACGAGTATTATTATTTAGTAAAAAGAATAGATGAAAAAGTAAAATATATCTACAAAGGCAAAATTTCTGAAGAAGAAAAAAAGAAATACGACGAAGCAAAAATACTAAGAGCTAAATATAGGAATTCTTTATCTAGAATAAAAAAACAAATTAAATTTTTAAGGAGCTCATTACGTGGAAAAGAAGCAGTCTGAATTATGTTTTGAGATTTTAAGAAGATTTCACAGAAATGGTATTTTAGACAATTTCATTCTTATTGGTAGTTGGTGTGTATATTTTTACAAGGATTATTTTTCTGGCATCCCATACATAGACCAAACAACTATGAAAACAAGAGATATCGATTTTCTAATAGATAATCCCAATAGAATAAAGAAATATATTGACATACCAGAACTCCTCAAAGATTTAGGGTTTGTTACAACTTTTAAAGGCAGTAGAGGTTATATCAAACTTGATCACCCGGATTTAATACTCGAATTTTTGGTTCCAGAAAAAGGCAAAGGCACGGATAAACCTCATCCATTGCCAAAATTAGGAATTAACGCAGTTGCTTTAAGATTTTTGAGTTTTCTTTCAAGCAACACAATTAAAGCTAAAGTGGAAGACTTTTATTTAACATTGCCACATCCTGCCAACTTTGCCTTACATAAATTGATAATTTTCCAACGTAGAGTTAGAGAAGAAAAGGCTATAAAAGATAGGGACACTGCGGTTAAAATATTAAAGTTTTTAATTAATAAGGACGAAGCAAACATAATCAGGGAAGTTTTTGATTTTGTGCCTAAAAAATGGCAGAAGAAGATTATAAATGGATTGGAAGAGCAAGCGGAAGAAAGTATTTTAGAAATACTGAAATCTTTTTGACATTCTCCGATTTTTATATTGTAGGGGCGGGGCTTGCCTCCGCCCTTTTTTTGTGTCATTGCGAGGAGCGTAGCGACGTGGCAATCTCTTTGTCGTTTTCCCTTTTTTCTTTATGATTTTGGGATGGGGGAGTATAATAAAAAAATAAGGATTAATTAAATAATATGAGGACATCAGATCACAAAGGAAAGGCGAAGATGAGTAAGATTAAGGAGTTTTTCTGTCTTACAAACGATAATAATGGATTCAAGTTAGAGATTCTCGAAAATCCAGATGACAAATCTCTTTGTGCGGAACTAACCAGAATCGAGAATTATTTGCCTCGGCAGCACAGGGGCTCCGATCCGATTTCTTACATGAAATATCATGATTTAGAAAAAATCGTCGGCTCGAATCTCGACCAGATTGTTGCGAATGCTAAGGCGAGAATTCATGAGCTCGGATTCAATATGCTTAACTGGAAAGAAGAAGAAAAGTTATGACAAAAAAGCGAAATTACGATAATTGGAGCAAAGAAGAGCTTATTCGTGAGGTTATTAAGCTCGAAAAACGCAAAAAATACGGTGTAGTATGGGAAGATAAGCTTGAAGAAGTAGCTACATTATGTAAGGAAAAATTACCGATTCTTGAGGAAGAAGTTAAAAAAGAAATTAAAACAGATAGCGAAAAACCAGTAAATATTTTGATAGAGGGCGATAATTATCATGCCCTGTCTGTTCTGAACTACACGCATAAAGGCAAAATTGACGTGATATATATTGATCCACCGTATAATACAGGGGCTAAAGATTGGAAGTATAATAATCATTATGTGGATAGCAACGATCAATGGAGGCATAGCAAATGGCTTTCCTTTATGGACAAGAGGTTGAGACTTGCAAAAAAATTACTCAAGAAAAATGGAGTGTTCATTTGCACTATTGACCACAATGAACAGGAAGCTCTTGGTCTGCTTTTGCAAGAGATTTTCCCAGGGAAAAACATAGTATGCGTGACTATTGTTCATAATCCTGCGGGGATACAAGGAGATAATTTTTCGTATTGTCATGAATATGCATATTTTGTTTTCTCTAAAGGCGGTAGATATATCGGTCATCAAATAAGAAATGAAAATGAAGCCGATATTAGAAATTTTAGAGATGTAACAGGGGATGATTCTTTAAGGACTGCAGCTGCAAATTGTTTTTATCCAATCTACGTTAAAAATGGAGAAATTATTGGATTTGGTGATGTCTGTAGGAATGATTTTCATCCAGGTAAAGTTAATATTATTAAAAACAATGGAGTAATTGAAGTTTATCCGGTTGATCCTCAAGACGTTGAAAGAAAATGGAGATTTGCAAGACAAACCGTAAAAGGCGTTAAAGATGAACTCAAAGCAAAATATATTAATAAACGTAAGGTATGGGATATAGTCAGGATTAAAAATAGATTTAACTACAAGACTGTCTGGAATGATAGCAGATACTCTTCAAATAATCATGGAACTCAGCTATTAAACCAAATCGTTGAAAGAAATGCATTTTCTTATCCAAAATCTATTTATGCAGTTATAGACAGTATAGATGCCGCATCAAAAAATAACAATGAAGCGATTATCCTTGATTTCTTTGCTGGTTCTGGAACTACAGGTCATGCGATTCTTGAGATGAATAAAGACGATGGGGGTAAAAGAAAATTTATTCTTTGTACAAATAACGAAAATAAAATAGCTGAAGATATATGTTACCCAAGAATAAAAAACGTAATTAATGGATATATTGGAAGAATCAGTAGCAAAAGAATTAAGGGCCTAGCAGGGAATCTCAAATACTTCAAAACAGCCTTTGTAGATGCAAACCCTACAGATAAGAACAAAAAAAGACTAGTAGATAAATCAACAGAAATGCTTTGTTTGAAAGAAGACTGTTTTGATGAAGTCAAAAAAGGTGAGGATTTCAGAATATTTAAGAATAGTCAGAATAAATATCTAGGCATTATATATGATGATAAAGGAATAGAGGGTTTTAAGAAAGAAGCAAAGAAGATGAAAGAGAAGTTTGTCGTTTACGTATTTTCTCTTGATGAAAGCGCAAGAGAGGAAGAATTTGAGGATATGGCTGACATGGTGCAATTAAAACCGATTCCGGCAGTCATATTAAATGTATATAAGAGGATATTCAAATGATAGAGTTACGAGATTATCAAGGGCAGGCGATAAAAAGTCTTCACGCTAAAGTTGAAAAAGTATTGATGACTCCTGAGAATGAAGTTGTAATATTTCAGGCCCCGACAGGTTCTGGTAAAACTCTTATGGTTTCGGAAATGCTTAAAAAGCTTGCAAGAGACAGAAAGAGTGATAAGGCATTTTCTTTTGTGTGGATTTCAGTAAGAATGTTGCACGAACAAAGCAAAGAAAAGTTAGAAAAGTATTACGAAGATGACAGGTTAATCCAATGTTCGTATTTTGAGGATTTAGAAGACAGGAAAATAGGCGAGAATGAGATTCTTTTCATAAACTGGCACAGCATAAACAAAAAAGACATCAATATTTATGTGAGAGAAAATGAACAGGATAACAATTTAAATAGCATCATTCAGAATACCAAAGAAGAAGGCAGAGACATTATGTTGATTATAGACGAAAGCCATCATACGGCCAAATCAGAGAAATCAAGGGAATTGATAGAAGTTATTTCTCCGAAGGTTACCCTAGAGATTTCAGCTACGCCTCATTTAACAGAGAATATTTCTGAGATAGAAAGAGTGCATTTGGCAGACGTTAAGGCTGAAGAGATGATTAAATCGGAGATTTCTGTTAATCCGGAATTTAGTAAGAAGAAGATTGGAAATAAGAGCGCAGACGAATTAGTCATAGAGTCTGCTTTATTAAAACGGAAATCGTTGCAGTTAAAATTAAAAGATGAAAATACTAATATTAATCCTCTCGTTCTTATCCAGCTTCCGGATAAAAGAGAAGGGATGGATGATAAGAAAAGAAGTGTTATTAATATTCTAGAAGAGAAATTTGGCATTACAGAAAAGAATGAAAGATTAGCTATTTGGATTTCTGAACAACATTCAGATGCTCTCGCTAATATAGAAAAAAATGATAACAAAGTTGAAGTGCTGATATTTAAACAAGCAATAGCATTAGGGTGGGATTGTCCGAGAGCTTGTATCTTGGTGATTTTTAGAGAATCAAAGAGTTTTACTTTCACCATTCAGACAATAGGCAGGATAATGCGGATGCCTGAATTAAAATATTATAATGAATCAGAACTAAATAAAGGATTTGTTTTTACTAACCTGCCGAACATAGAGATTACAGAAGATTATGTAAAGGATTACATCACGATATACGAAGGAAAGAGAGATAATAAATTATATAGCGACGTTTCTATTCCTTCGATTTACCTGAAGCGGCAAAGAGAGAGGACGAGGCTTTCTGGAAAGTTTGTTAACATATTCTTTGGGGTCGCAGAAGAATATAAATTAGACGATGAAATTGATGCCGAGCCATCGCGTATCATTAATCCAGTTATAACTGATGGAAGGATTGTGGATGTTGATAAAGCTGGCGAAATAGAACACAAAGGAACAATAGATATTAAATTAAATGAGAAGGAGTTATCAGATAGGTTTGACAGGTTTATAGCGCAAGCTTGCTCTCCTTACGCTCCCGTTGATTCAAGCGATAGAATGAAGACGGCAATTTACTTATTCATTAAGCAGAAATACAAAATTGATAAATATGACCCAAAAGCCCAAATGATTGTTTTAAGCAAGAAGAACTATCAGTCTTTTAATGATATTATAAATCTGGCAAAAGAGAGGTTTAGGACGGACGTAATTGAGAAACTAAGTGAAACGCGCGAAGTGCAGCAGGTAGAGGAATGGGAAGTACCACAATTGGTTAGTTACAATAGTAGGTATAAGAAGCAAGAAAAAAATAAATCAATTATGAAGCCGTTCTATGTTGCGCAATTAAGTGAGCCAGAAGAAAATTTTATCGAGTTAATGGAGAACTCTGATAAAGTTAAATGGTGGTTTAGGAATGGCCAGGGGGAAATAAAGTATTTTGCTGTCTCATATAAAGATAAAGACGGTATCAAGAGAGGTTTCTATGTGGATTTTATAGTGATGATGAAGGATGGGCGAAT
This sequence comes from bacterium, assembly GCA_030652805.1. Taxonomy (NCBI): domain Bacteria; species bacterium. Next base: position 5,435 of record JAUSPT010000012.1, read on the forward strand.
AGGTTTATTTGATACTAAAAAGGGATTCACTGCAGAATTGGCAAAGGAGAGAGCAGAAGCATTGGCGCAATATATCAAGGAGCAAAATAAAAAGCAAAAAAGTAAGCTTTGGGGTGGAATTGTGACATTTAAAGATGGAAGTTGCAGGTATAACGATTCTGAGAGCTATGGTGGTGCTATTTCAGAAAGCCAAGCCCCTTACTGGGGAATTTTATCTCTTTGAAGGAGGAAAAGAGGACAGCGACCTTTAAAAGAACAATGTCAAACCTTTAACCACTCGGATCCCCCCCAATCAATTCGCAGAATGACAAACGAGATTGGGCACAAGATATTGTGCCCCTACAATAACCGCCAGCTAAAGCAAGCGGTTGAGGGAGAGAGAGGGGCAGGGTGAGTTCAAGCAGGCGATTGCGACGGAGAGGACAGGCAAGAGGGGATTTTGAAATATTATTGCTTGCACTAAAAATTATTTGCAGATATAATCCAGCATTAATAATAACTAATAAAAGGAGATTTTGATGAAAAGAGTTTTGGTAATGTTGATTGGAGTAGGGTTGTTGCTGGCGTCTCAGGCATGTGATGTAAAAAAGGAAGAAGCGGCTGTAGTACCTAAGGATGAGGGTGTAATTAAGGAAGAAGTGAGTAACGTTAACGGGCTAAAGACTGCTCGTGAGAAGCTGAGCTATTCTATTGGTCTGCAGCTCGGAACCAGCCTGAAGGAGATAAAGGAGGATATTGATTTCTCTGTTGCGGTTCAGGGCATAGAAGATAGTTTTAATGACAAAAAACTTCTGCTTACCCAGGAAGAGATAATGAAGGAATTAACGGCTTTCTCTAAAAAGATGCAGGAGAAGCAAATGAAGATTATGGAGGAGCAAAAGAAGAAAATGGAAGTGCTGGGCAAAGAAAACAAAAAACTAGGAGAAGCATTTCTGGCAGAGAACAAGGAAAAGAAGGATGTTGTTACAACCAAGAGCGGATTACAGTATATAGTATTGAGTAAGGGAGAAGGCGAGAAACCTAAGGCAACTGATCAGGTTAAGGTTCACTACAAAGGGACACTGATCGACGGCACGGAATTTGACAGTTCATATAAGAGGGGCGAACCTGTTACTTTTCCAGCGAATCGGGTTATTCCTGGTTGGACTGAAGCGCTTCAGCTCATGAATGTAGGAAGCAAGTATCAGCTTTTCATTCCATCGGATCTTGCGTATGGCGAACGAGCTGCCGGACCGCAGATCGGCCCGAATGCTACGCTTATCTTTGAAGTAGAATTATTGTCAATTGAAAAAACGCCCGAACCTGAAATAAAGTCTGAAAAATAAGTCTGTTACATATCAGGGTTTGAAAGTTTTTCATAATAAGCTTTGAGGAGTTTGTTGTATTTGGGGATGTATTCCTCGTCTTTGACGGTTGTTAGTTTCTTTCGTAAATCCTTTGGCACGCCTATTGATCTATCGCGGCGTGCATTGTTTGTATACACAACGGATGTTTGTGCATCCTTGAGCTTGGTTAATATAATCTGCTGTGTCCGAAGGAGCCTTCGAGCCTGGTAATTTTTGATGTTTTCACATACGTCCTGCATTGAATTGATACTTTCATTCAACATATCTGATGGATAGTTGAGTCTATCCAGTCCTTTCGCAATATTTTTTGCTCTGCTCAGAACCTGAAGCTGTTTGTCGTGCAGCATTCTTAATTTTAATTCTACCTCAGGCGGCGGTGTGCCTGGCAGACCTTCTCCACCTGCGCCGCTTATCTTTCCTCCACCAGTCGCGCCACCTGTCTCTGTTGCCTTTTCTTCTGGAATAATACCTTTTTGAAAAGGGTCAGAAGTAAGACGAGCTGGTGTTTTTCTGCCTCCAAGTCCCATAACTTTGCTTTGAACAAGTTCTCCTGAAGTTTTACCACTTCTGCCTTCTCCGCTTCTTCCTGTTATTTCAGAGCTATCCGGAAGAACATTTCCAGTTTTACCCTTTGCGCTGAAATTACTTATTGGCCCGTCTTGAACCTCCCACCCAGCTTCGCCCATAGAATCAGCCCATGCACTTGTAATATTTTGAGCTTCATCAATCAAATCTTCCTCCTGTTCAATAAGTTCTCCAATCATATCTTCAAGTTCATCAGGTAAATCTGCCATAGGAACTTCATAGTCTCCAATGGGTTGTTCCATATTCCATTTTACTCTATCAGGCTTATCGGGCAGCCAGATTTCAAGGTCCTGTTTTAATTGTTTTGCTAATAGTAGGCCTGCGTCTTCAATAGGAACAGCGATTTCTATTGTGTTAGGAACAAGGTTATCGGCAATCTTTTCAACATCGCTAAAGAGTTGATTGGTCTGTTCAATTAATGTTGAAGCAGGGAAATCCACGTCTGGCAGGCGCGAAAGATCATCCGCAGCTTTTTTAAATATCTTACCCCACTCGCTTTCAAGCATAGAAAGCTTTTTTAATTGCTCTTTTTCTTGTTCTGAAAGCCCCTCAGAACCTATTTTTGCAAGTTCAGATGTTTGTTTTATAATTTCCTGCTGGTCTTCAAGAAATTTTGAAAGATTTTCATCAAGCTTTTTAAGAACGGGATGTGCTTTTTCAGTATCCTCTTCAGGTTTTTCTGCAATCACTGTCTCCTGATTCTGAGATAATTGTTCAATACGGTATAATATACCTTTAAGCACTAGTATTATTTCTTCTTGTGTTAATTCAGTTTCATGGATATAAAGTTTGAATTTTGCAGGAGAAGTAGAGTTTTTTGCGGAATCCAGACCTTTAATAGCTTTTACCATTAGAACTGCAGATGTATAGTCTAAGCGGTCTTTGTATTTATAAACAGGATGTGTCTCGTCTATAGAAGAAATAATCTCAATGGTTTTTGCTCGAATATGAACCTGTTTGCCCAATATTTCATCAATATTCGCTTTGTTGCGTTCTCCTGAGTTTAATATGATTAGACTTTTTTTATTTTCTATCTGTTCAGAAATAATTCCCTTTAGTTTTGCGATTATATCCTTTATTTTTTTATCCTTATCCGAGTTTTGTTTTTTGTCTACAATTTCTATGTTATATTTTTTTGAAATTGCCCTGTGTACTGTTGGAAGTGTATTGTCAACTGCTTCAACATAATAAGTTAGAATATCTCCTGTTTTTATATCCATTTTATTTAAATCAATCTTAAAACTGGATAATATTTCCTTTTTCGGTATGTCATATTCTCTGGTTACATCTCGTAGGGGCGAATCCGTGTATTCGTCCTTTGCATCTTTTGTGCATTTTAATATTATTGTTTTTATGCCATAGTCATCAACTGATTTACTGGTTATAGACATAGAATCTTTTTTGCTTAACTGGAGATTTTTTGCTGGAGAGGTAATTTTGACAAGTGGAGATAGATCCTTAATTGCCTTAATCCTATACTTATCAGGAGTCAGATTTCTGCATCCATGCACGTCAGTGTAATAGACAGTATAGATTCCATCATTCAATACAGGAATTTCTCCCTGTGCGATTTCAGGCTTGATCATAGAGAAACTAATTCTCTTTTTATTTAGTTTAACTTCCAGGGTTTTCAGCGGTTTATTGAAATGGAATTGCGTATCCACTCTAGTTCCTATCAGTGCCTCTATATGACCATTAGCAGACTCTACTGTTTTAATAGGAAGATTTGTGTATCCAGGATACCTGTAAGTAAGCTTTACCTTTTTAACCTGAGGTCTTTCTTTTACTTCTATCCTATATAAAGCGCTCTTTCCATCACCAGCAATAATTCTGTACTTTACAGGTTGAGTTATGTTTTTTAATTCGTATAAGAAAGAGTCGTTTTTAAAATTCATTTGTATACGTGAATATTTTCTCTCATTCTCATATTTGTATATGATTTCTGCTCCATAGGGCATTACTCCTTTAATAGAAGTAATGACGATAACATCATCGCCAATAAACACAGTACAATTCCCCGGCATTATATTTAATGTAGTTAATGTAATTGGGGGGATATCTCTGAGAGGATATATCAATCTTGCGGAAGAATTCTTGAAATATCTAGGAAATGCCACATAGTAGAGAATAGTTAAAAGAACAGACCCTGCTAAAAGATAGGCAAATATACATAACTTCCTTTTATTTACAGCTTTTTTCAGGCTTAACATCTGTGTGGTTTTCAAACTATCTGTTATGAGTGCATCAGTAAAGGCAGCTGTGTGAGAATCTAGTTTCCTTCCCAATTGGATGGCGTTTATGAGCCGGTTGTTAATATAAGGATATGCTTTTTCTATATGTACTGCAACCTGGTCAATGTTGAAATATTTTATCATTGGTTTTATGACAAATACTACGAAGCAGGTAATGGCTCCTGTCCAGAAAGCAATAAGGCAAACTAGACGCATGCCGGGGGAAAAATGGATTAGATTGTCCAAACCTAAAACAGTTATTATTGATATTAGAATTGAAAAAAGGAAGACGGTAATTCCCTCAAGCAATCTGATACATTTCCAGAATAATCTTAACTTGTTTATTCTGGATTCTAGTTCTATAAAATTAGCAGCTGTGTGAATATTGTCCAATCTTAATTTCCTCCTATACTAAATTCTACCACCAGTTTGAATTTGAATCCATTATAAATTGAGGGTATAATAAATTTTATGGTTATGGATATATTGAAAGCAATAAAGAAAAGACGTAGTGTACGAGGATATCTGGATAAGGGAATTCCAGAACAGGTTCTTGATCGTATTTTAGAAGCAGCAAGATTAGCTCCCACTGCTGCAAATAAACAGCCCTTTAAGCTTATCCTGGTGACTGATAAGTCAACTAAGGCAAAACTAGTTGAAGCGTCTAAAAGACAGACATTTATAGCAGAAGCGCCAATAATAATAGTTGGCTGTGCGTTTCCAGAGGAGAGCTATCAGAAGATCGGCGGAGCTCGCACAAGTGAAGGGATTGACATTAGTATTGTTTTTGACCATCTCATGCTCCAGGCAGCAGAGGAAGGGTTGGGTACTTGCTGGATTGGAGCCTTTGATGAGGCTCAGGTAAAAGCAATATTAAATATTCCTTCTAATGTTGAGGTCATAGGATTAACTCCTTTAGGATATCCCTCAGGAAAAGAATTCAAGCCTGGCAGGCATACGCAACGGAAGCCACTCAGCGAAATTGTCCTGTACGAGAAATATTTATAACGTTCTTATAAAAGCTTCCACTATGTCAGGATCGAATTGACTCCCCGAACATTTTTTTAATTCTGATATTGCTTTCTCTTTTGGCATAGCATCTCTATATGGTCTTTTTGATGTCATTGCGTCGTATGAATCTGCAACAGCAAGTATTCTTGAACCCAGAGGAATTTTTTGTCCTTTTAAGCCATCAGGATAGCCGATGCCATCGAGCCGTTCGTGATGATGACGGATTATATACCGAACATCATCAAGGAAAGGAGAGTGGGATAGTATCGATTCTGAATAAGTAACATGTTTTTTTATTTCTTTATATTCTTCACGTGTTAATTTAGCAGGTTTTGTGAGAATGACATCGCTGACGCCGATTTTGCCTATGTCGTGCAGAGCAGCTGCAAGATTAATATTTTCAATGTCTTTACTATCCATTTTAAGTTCTTTGGCTATAATAACTGCATACTTTGCAACATTCTCAGAATGTCCACACGTGTAAGTATCTTTAGATTCAATCGCCGTACTTAGAGATTGTACAGTCGTTAAATATGCCTGTTTAGCATCCCTGTAAAAGTGTGCTTTTTCCAAAGCAATGGCAACAAGATTTGCGTAGTTTATTATTAAATCAAGCTCCTCAAAAGTAAATGAGCTGTTATTAAATTTGTCTGTAAAATTGAGCACGCCTATTGTTGATTGCCCTCTCAGAGTTACATTAAGAGCATATTGTGATTTATATTTAAGATTTAGAGGTACAACAATAAAAGAACCGGGCTTGTTCATAATCTCAAATCTACTATCCTTTTCTCCTTTCCCAATGCTTTTGATTAATACAGGTTCTCCTGTTTTCCATACCCAGCCGGATACCCCCTCACCGAGCTTTCTTCCACGTCCTACTATCGACTTGTCCGTACTTTCTTTTACAGCTAGAATTGGATCTTTATTCTCTTTTTGTTCTACTAACATGATAGATGCATTTTTACATTTTAGGATTTCTGCGCCTTTTCTTACTACCAGCTCATATATCTCACTTAGAATATTGGTCTTATTAATTTCCCGTATTATTTCGTTGATATGAATTAGCTGTTCATTTTTCTCTTTAAGTTTCAGACTAGTTCGGCAGTATCGGGCAAGCATTGTGGCAAGATGCAAGTCATCCTCAGAAAATTTCTTGTTATCTAATTTGTTAATTATATTGATTACAGCAATTGTCCTGCCATTATCTATTACAGGGACAATAAGAGAAGTCTTGTATTTTTTAGGATTCGTTTTTAATTTGAGATCAGGGTGCTTCTCCAAGACATCTCTTATATCATTTATAATAAGCGGCTTCTGGGTTTTTGCGACAATTCCTGAAATTCCTTTTCCTATCTTGACTCTTGTAGTTCTTAATACATCATCTTTGAGTTTAGTTTCGGGGTTTGTGGAACAGGAAACCTGAATATACAGCTCATCTGTAGCATTATCAACCAACATCAGAGACCCTCTTTCAGCGTTCAGGTTCCTGATTGTTTCTTTCAACACATCTTTTATTCTCTCCTGCTCCAGAGTTCTCTTCACACAGCCCTCCTAAATATTGCAATGAAACGGTATCTACTCCGTATTTTACACCAAAATCCAACATTTTTCTACAATTTTTTATTAGATAAGACTATAATAGACATAATTGCAGTTCAGATAAATTATTATGAAACAGATAAACATTCTTCAGATAATAAGTTCCAAAGATGCAACAGGGGGTTCACAGGAGCATACAAGAATTCTTTGTGCTGGATTAGATAAGACCAAATACAGAATTATCGTAGTAACACGTCCAGGCTCAATAGTTCCGTATTATAAAGAACAGGGATTTGAAGTAATTCCTGTAGAGCTTAGACATAATCCAGGTTCTATTCTTAAGCTTTTAGGCATAATAAAAAGATATAAGATTCATATTATTCATACTCATAATATGCTTGCAGATAGAAGGGGCTGTGTTGCAGGATGGTTGGGGGGAGTTCCTATAGTTGTTACTACAATACATACATTAATGAATACAGACAGGTTTGGAGAGGAAAAGAGGGGAACGTCAGTATGGCAGTATAATTTTTTATTGAAACATGTTCCAAAAAGGATAATTGCATTATCAAAGGAAGTTAAATATCACACTCAGAAAGAGTTGAATTTAGAGGAGGATAGAATAAGCTTAATCTATAATGCATCAGATCTGTCAAGATTAAACCTAAGTGTTAACAAACAGGAGAAAAAAAGGGAATTTGGAATTGATGAAAACTGCTGTGTTGTAGGCACTGTGGGAAGACTTGTGGAACTTAAAGGATATCCTTATCTCATTAAAGCAGCTTCTTTAATACTTCAGAAGTTCCCCAAAAAATTGAAGTTCTTAATTGTGGGAGACGGATATATGGCTGAAAAACTTAAAACCCTGGCTAAGGGTCTTGGAATTGCAGATAAAATAATTTTTGCAGGGCAGAGACAAGATGTTCCTGAAATCCTGCATATTCTTGATATCTTTGTTTTGACGTCTTATTACGAAGGCCTGCCGCGCTCTATTATTGAGGCACAGGCTTGTGGAGTTCCTGTAGTAGCAACAAACGTGGGAGGCACGCCTGAAGTTGTAATTAATGATAAGACAGGCATACTTGTTCCTACTAAAGATGAAAAGGCCATTGCTAAGGCAGTAATTGATTTATTGACGAATAAGGATAATGCTAGAAGAATGGGAAATGCAGGTAGAGAATGGGTGCAGAAGCAGTTTGATGCGCCTGTATTCATTAAAAGAACAGAATATCTTTTTGAAGATCTAATAAGAAAGCACATACCAGATGTTGCATAAAATACTTTATCTAAGCAGCAGCGTTAATCTATGGGGTGCACGGAGAAGTCTTCTTGACATACTGACTCATTTAGATAAGAAGACTTTTTCCCCGATTGTTGTGTGTTCATCCAAAGGTCCTTTGACAGAAAAACTGGATGAAATAAAAATTCCATATAGAATTGCAAAAATGAGGTTGTGGAGAAAGGGGAAATATTTTCCATGGATTCCTCACACTGTTATGTGTCTTGCCAAATTGATAAGAAAAGAGAGAATCTCCCTTGTGCACAGTAACTCTCATAGCGATGCTCCGTACGGAATTCTAGCATGCAGGTTTAGAAAAATACCTGTAATTTCACACATAAGAGATATTATTCAACCTGATAAGATAGGTAAATATTTGTTAAAGCATGCTGATAGAGTAATTGCAGTTTCAAATGCAGCTGCAAAGCCATTTGAAGACATAAACAATAAAAACAGGAAGTTGCTGGTTATTAATAACAGTATTGATATAGATAAATTTAAAGTTACTGGAGATCTAAGAGAGGAACTGGGTATCTCCATGGATGACATGGTTATTGGTATTGTTGGACAGATAAGCAAACTGAAAGGACATGATGTATTTCTGAAGGCAGCATCAATTATTTTGAAGAAAAACAAAAATGTTAAGTTTCTTATTGCTGGTGAAGTTCGCAGAGAAAGAGATCAAGGGCTTTGTGAAGCATTGATAAGTAAGTTGAATTTAAAGGGAAATGTCATTTTTACCGGTTTCAGAAATGATATTGCAAATGTAATGTCAGCAATAGATATACTGGCATTTCCAACTTTAAAGGAATCTTTTGGAAGATCGGCAATTGAAGCAATGGCACATGCAAAACCAGTTGTTGCCTCTAATGTAGGGGGAGTTCCTGAGATTGTAAGTCATGATAAGACAGGCATTCTAGTTTCCCCGGGAGATGCTGAAGAGCTTGCTAATGGCTTGTTAGAACTGATAAATAATAAAAAAAAGAGAGAAGATATGGGAAAAGAAGGATTAAAAGTTGTAAGAGAGAAGTTTTTAATTAGAGGTATGATGAACAGAATAGAAGTGGTGTATAAGGAGTTGCTTAGAAAGGCATAAAATGAAATTTTTTTGTTATAAGTTTCTGTGCATTATTTTCTTATCTACGCTAATTATTGCGTGTTCCGTAATTGGCAATGCTCAGCCGGTTTTTGTTGAAGGGGAGAAGTTTGAGTATAAAATTAGTTGGCTCGGAATAAAGGCTGGATCCGGAAGCTTGGAATTAGCTGAGATATTGGACATTGACGGTAGGGAAGTTTTGCATATTAAAGCAAGAGGAGATTCAATAGGACTGGTTTCTATTATATGTAAAATAAGAGACAGCATGGAATCCTATATAGATAAAGAAAAACAATACTCTTTGAAATGTATTAAGGATTTCAGGGAAGGATTTTATAAGAAGAAGGAAACAACTCGTTTTGATCAGGAAAAACATGAGGCATATGTGAATGAAAAAACTATAGAGATTCTTCCCGAAGCAAAGGACCCTTTTGCATGTTTATACTATATAAGAGCTCAGGAACTAGTTGTAGGAGAAACTGTAAGCCTTAATGCCTATGACAATAGAAAAGATCATAGATTAAAAGTGAACGTTCTGAAAAAAGAGACAATCAAGATAGAAAAAAACACCTATGAAACAATACTCATAGAGCCTGTTCTTGAAGGGCTGAATCTTGAAGGAGTGCTCAAGGTAGAGGACAGCAAAATAAAAGTCTGGCTTACAGATGATGAGAGAAGAATTCCTGTCAGGGTACAGATGAAGATAACGTTCGGTAGCATAGTTGTGGAACTTGTCAATTCTGAATTGCCTTGATTGGGTGGTTCGCATATGACATAATGCCGGTCAATTACAAAAGGGTTAAATATGGCAAAGATAGGTATTATTGGTGGCAGCGGGCTCTATGATATGGAAGGACTCAAAAATGTAAGGGAGCTTGAGATAAATACTCCGTTTGGGAAGCCTTCTGATAAGTATATTACGGGTACTCTTTCTGGGAAAGAGGTGGTATTTCTTCCGAGGCATGGGAGAGGGCATAGTCTCTCACCTTCTGAAATAAACTATTGTGCCAATATCTATGGCATGAAAAAGCTTGGTGTGGAATGGATTATTTCTGTTGGTGCTGTTGGCAGCCTTAAAGATAATATTCATCCTCTGGATATTGTTATTCCTGACCAGTTCTTTGATAGAACAAATCAGGCTCGCAAATGCAGCTTTTTTGGAGACGGAGTAGTTGCTCATATTAGTTTTGCTAATCCTGTTTGCCCTGATTTGAGCAAGATGCTATACGAAACAGTGAAGAAATTTGGGTTAAGAGTTTATAATGGAGGAACATACTTGAATATGGAAGGGCCTGCATTTTCTACAAAAGCAGAATCTTTCTTTTATAGAAAAATGGGCTTTGATGTTATTGGAATGACGAATTTGATGGAAGCAAAACTGGCTAGAGAAGCAGAGATCTGCTACGGGACAATGGCAATGGTTACTGATTACGATTGTTGGCATGAGACAGAAGAAATAGTAAGTGTGGAGACTATAATTGCAAATCTTAATAAAAACGCAGAGAATGCAAAGAAGATTATAAAAGCAGCTGTTAAAGAGATTTCCTCTGAGAGAAAGTGCGAGTGCGCTAATGCGCTGGCTACTGCAATCATAACAGACAGAAGTATTATTTCTCAACAAGCAAAGGACAAGCTTAGTGTTATAGCAGGAAAATATCTATAGAATATTATGGCTAAAGAAAAGAAATTATTTATTGCAGCCACAAGACAAAATGACGGAAAAACATTAGTAAGTCTTGGTCTTATGATGGCATTTAAACAGTATGTCAAGAATATTGGATTTATGAAACCTGTTGGTCAACGATATGTAGAGGTTGAAGGATATAAAGTTGATGAGGATGCTGTGCTGATAAAAAGTTGCTGTAATTGTGACGGAGAATTACGACATATAAGTCCAATAGCTGTTGAAAGGGGTTTTACTGAGGAGTATATAGATCATGGAAAAAAACAAGTTTTAACGGATATTATTACGGAAGCTTATAGGGAGATTTCAAAAGGTAAGGATATGGTAGTGATTGAGGGAACAGGACATGCTGGTGTCGGGTCTGTTTTTGATCTGGGAAATGGGTCTGTTGCAAAATTGCTGGGCGCAAAGGTTCTGATGATAACAGTAGGCGGGATTGGCCGTCCAATAGATGAGATTGTTTTAAATAAGGCACTGTTTGAAAAAGAGGGGGTAGAATTAGTAGGTGTTGTAATTAATAAAGTTATACCTGATAAAATGGATAAAATTAAGGATTACATAAAGAGAGGATTAGCAAAGAAGGGGATTGAACTGTTTGGAGCTATACCATATACAAAACGTCTTACATGGCCAAGTATAAAACAGGTTATGGAAAGCATTCCTTCAAAGCTTGTAAATGGCAGGGAATCTCTTGATAATCAAATTGAAAAGATTGTAGTAGGAGCAATGACTCCACATAATGCATTGGGCTTTTTTGGTGAAAGGGTGCTGTTAATTACACCTGCGGATAGAGAGGATATTGTGCTTGCTGCCATGAGTTCTTCAGTTATTGGAACAGAGAAGAAGCACAGGATATCAGGAATAATATTAACAGGCAAGATGCAGATTCACCAGTCCGTAATGAATCTCATACAAAAGACAACCATACCTGTTCTGGCTGTGGATATAGATACTTACGGAGTTGCATCATTGATACATGACCTTGTAGTTAAGATAGCTGAGACGGATATGGAGAAAATAAGAACTGCCAAAAGCCTTGTTGAAGAGTATGTGGATGTTAGAAGATTATTTGAGAGATTAAATAGAGATAATTAATAGAGAAAACAGGAGAGCTTTAATATGGAAAAGACAAAAAGAATTATTGAAATACTTGATACAACATTAAGGGATGGAGAACAAACTCAGGGTGTTTCCTTTTCTCGCAGTGAGAAGTTGAATATTGCCAAAATGTTACTTAATGAGGTAGGGATAGACAGAATAGAAGTTGCGTCTGCCAGAGTGTCTCAGGGAGAGAAGGAATCTGTTACAAGTATCATGCAGTGGGCAAAACTGAGGGGGTTCCTAAGCAAGGTCGAAGTATTGGGATTTGTTGATCATAGAGCATCTGTTGATTGGATATTCTCAACAGGTGCTAACGTAATGAATCTATTAACTAAAGGATCAGAAAAGCACCTGAAATTTCAATTGCGCAAAGATATAAAAACACATATCAGTGAAATAAGAGAAACAATAGATTATGCAAAAGAGAAAGGACTTACTGTAAATATTTACTTAGAAGACTGGTCTAATGGTTACAGAGATTCTAAGGATTATGTTATGGAAATTACGAAAGCGCTATGCAATATGAGTGTTAATAGAATAATGCTGCCTGATACTCTTGGAATTCTTACACCTCATACAACATATACCTATGTTAAGGATATGGTGAGCTCGTTTCCAGACATGGGATTTGACTTTCATGCGCATAATGATTATGGTCTTGCCACTGCAAATAGCCTGTATGCAATTGAGGCAGGGGTTGGAGCAATTCATGTTACCGTTAATTGTTTGGGCGAACGTACTGGCAATGCTTCTTTGGGTGAAATTACAGCTAATATTCATGATAATACAGAATGCAAGACACATGTTGTTGAAAGAAAGATTATTTCTGCCAGTAAATTAGTAGAGACTTTTTCAGGCAAGAGAGTTGCTGCAAATACACCGATTGTTGGTCAGGATGTTTTTACGCAAACCAGTGGAATTCATGCCGATGGAGATAAGAAGGCAAATTTATATGCAAATCCGCTTTTGCCTGAAAGATTTGGCAGGAAAAGGACATATGCTCTTGGTAAACTGAGCGGGAAGGCTTCGTTAGATCAAAATTTGACTGAATTGGGAATAGAGCTTACTGAAGAAAACAAGAAAAAAGTTTTACAGGAGATAATCCAGCTTGGTGATAAAAAGAAATCAATCACAATAGAAGATCTGCCTTTTATAATTGCTGATGTGCTTGAAATAGGAGAAGGGAATCTAGTTCAAATTACAGATTGTATTGTGACAAGCGGAAAGGGGATCTTGCCGACAGCGTCATTTGTTCTCCAATATGGGGAGCAGAAGATAAAAGAGTCTGCGTCTGGTAATGGGGGATACGATGCTTTTATGAATGCGTTAAAAAAAGCATGCAGCAGAATAAAGCTTTCTATGCCGGAATTAATTGATTATGAAGTTAGAATTCCTCCCGGAGGGAAAACAAGTGCTTTAGTTGAAACATTGATAATATGGTCTGCTAAAGACAAGGTTTTTAAAACTATTGGTGTTGATTCTGATCAGATTATAGCAGCTATTAAAGCATCTGAAAGGATGCTGAACATTATTGCGCGAGAAAAATAGCTGTGGTTTATTACAAATCAGCGGAAGAAATAAAACTTATAAGATTAAGCTGTCAATTAACTGCACAAACCTTGAATTATATTTCCGAACATATTAAACCTGGTATTTCTACTCTTTATTTAGACAGATTGGCTGAAGACTATATTAGAAGTTTTGATGCAGTTCCATCTTTTTTGGGATTTAGAGGATATCCAAACAGCATATGTGCTTCTGTTAATAATGTAGTAGTTCATGGAATACCAAGAAAAGATGAGATTTTGAGAGAAGGCGATATAATAACTATAGATGTTGGAGTTTGTAAGAATGGTTATTATGGAGATAAAGCAATTACCTATCCTGTGGGAGAGATATCTTCTCTTGCACAGAATCTTATTAAGGTTACAGAAGAGGCCTTAGATATTGGTATTACTGAAGCAGTAGAAAACAATAGATTAGGTGATATTGGTAATGCTATTCAGACATATGTTGAACAACAGGGTTTTTCAGTTGTAAGAGATTTTGTTGGTCATGGTATAGGATCTAGTGCACATGAAGACCCGCAAGTGCAACACTTTGGCAAATCAGGTACAGGATTTACTCTCAAAAAAGGGCTGGTTATAGCTATCGAGCCTATGATTAATGTAGGGTCATATCAAACAAAGGTGTTATCAGATGGGTGGACAGCTGTCAGCTCCGATGGCAGTTTGTCTGCACAGTTTGAACATGTTGTAGCCATTACTGATAACACTACGGAAATCCTTACTCTTTCCTAATAGAAAAGCCTGCTGTTCAGTTAACAGCAGGCTGACTATTTTCTCTTCAAGAAGTATTTTTATTATATTTTGTCTAACTTTTCCACACGAAGTTTTTTTACAACTGGCTTGTTTATTGTACTTGGCATCCAAGCAGGTGCATTAGCAGGTTTAGCAATTTTCTTTACGGAACCTTTAAATATGTGTATTCTCCATTTGCCGTCTTTTTTCTTGCTGTGCTCTCTTAATTTAATGAGACCGTCAGCATCCTTCAGACCTCTGGAAGCAGCTTTTAGAGCAGCCTGTCTTGCGCCTTTCCCTTTAAAGACGTGATCCTCTTTCTTGCCTATTCTTACTGAGTAGAGCTTTGCTGTTGCCATCCTTTTCCCTCCTTGTTTTAGTTGGCTTATTAGTTTATAACATTATAGCGCAAAGCTATTGGAGAATGCAAACAAAAAATGATTCCCTTAATTGAAGAAATAAAGTTAGACTTATCTCCCATTCAAGTATATGAGATATTTAAGACGTCTGCTTATTCGTTTATTCTGGATAGCGGAACGCATGAATATGGGCTAGGTGAATACGCTTTTATAGGAGGAGATCCTTTCCTGTTGGTAATGGCAGAGGGATCAGATGTTAAGATTACATATAGAGACTCGTCAGATGTATTGAAAAACGCAGATGTATTAGAAGTTATAAAAAGAATATTGTCTGATTATCAAATTGAAAATAATATTTTCCCAGTGCCTTTTTGTGGAGGATGTGTGGGGTATTTCTCGTACGATTTTGGAAGAACACTGGAGAAAATACCCAATAAAGCTAAGAATGATAGTGGTATTCCTGATTGCTGTCTAGCTTTTTACGATTTGGTAATTGCGTATAGTTATAGCCAAAACAAGTTTTATGTAGTATCAACAGGCTTTCCTGAGAAAGGTCTTAAAGGAGAGAATAGAGCAGAAGAAAGATTAAAACTAGTTTTAGGCAGGTTAAGGGCATTAAAAGGCAAAAAGCTCAATAATTCCATCGTTTCTCCTTCTATTATTAATGAAAGAGATATTCTTTCCAATTTCACAAAAGCTTCTTATCTAGGCACTGTAAATAGGATAAAGGAGTATATTGCTGCAGGTGATATATATCAGGTGAATTTATCTCAGCGATTCATCTTTGATTTATGTATGGACAGTTTTGAGTTATATAAGCGTCTTACCAAAATAAATCCTGCGCCTTTTGAAGGGTTCCTGAATTTTGGAGAAGAATCCATTATAAGTGCCTCTCCTGAGAGATTCCTTAGTTTAAGGGATGGCGTTGTCAGAACAAGGCCAATGAAAGGAACCAGACCAAGAGGAAAAACAAAGAAAAAGGATGAGAGATTGAAGAATGATTTGTTGAAGAGCGAAAAGGACAAGGCAGAGCTTATAATGATTGTTGATCTTGAGAGAAATGATATAGGAAAAGTATGTGAATATGGATCCGTATATCTGGAAAGCAGAAGAGATATTGAAAAATATTCTACAGTCTTTCAGACAACATCTACTGTTCGAGGTCTGTTAAGTAAGGGAAAGGACAGGATTGACCTGTTAAGGGCATGTTTTCCAGGAGGGTCTATTACCGGTGCGCCAAAGATCAGGGCTATGGAGATAATTGAGGAGCTTGAGCCAACAAGAAGAGGAATATATACAGGGTCTCTTGGATATTTAAGCTTTTCCGGTGAAATGGATTTGAATATACTGATTCGTACATTAGTTGCTAAAAAGAATGAAATTCGTTTTCAGGTAGGAGGAGGGATTGTTGCTGATTCTGTGCCTGAGGAAGAATATCAGGAAACATTGGATAAGGCAAAAGCTCTCTTTAGTGCTTTAGGGGTTGCAAACCCCTTGAAATAAAATCTTTCAAATTGGCTGGCATAAGGAAATCCCTTGTGATAGAATTAGCGGGCAACAAAAATGAGAGGAAAAAGATATGCGGGAAAGGCTGATTATACAGGGGGGAAAACAGCTAAAAGGGGAAATCTCTCCTGCCGGAAATAAGAATGAGGCGTTAGCAATACTGGCAGCATCTCTTCTGACGGAGGAGGCCGTCAGGCTCAAGAATGTACCGGATATTTGTGATGTTCGGGACATGGTTGAGATTATGCGTGATATTGGAGTAGATGTAAAAAGAGTAGGAGAGCATGAGTATTTAATTAAGGCATTATCTATAAAAAAGATGGAGTTAAATTCTGAGCTATGTTCTCGGATAAGAGGTTCATTCCTGTTTGCAGCGCCTATTCTGGTAAGATGTGGCAAGGTAAAATTACCAAAGCCCGGAGGAGATAGAATAGGGCGGCGCAGAATTGACACACATCTACTTGCTCTGGAGGCATTAGGTACTTCTGTTAGTGTTGGAAATGACTATAAGTTAGAAATCGGAACTGGTTTTCACGGCGCTGATATTTTTCTGGATGAGGCAAGTGTTATGGCAACGGAAAATACAATAATGGCAGCTGCGTTTGCCAAGGGGAAGACTACTATAGTTAACGCAGCTTCAGAGCCTCATGTGCAGGGTTTGTGTAAGTTCCTTAATTCTCTTGGCGCAAAAATATCCGGTATAGGCAGCAACATCTTAACAATAGAAGGAGTAAAGCAGCTATGTGGCGGAGAGTATTTAATATCCTCAGACCACATTGAAACAGGTAGCTTTATAGGGCTTGCTGCGGCTACACATAGTGAATTATTAATAAAAAATGCGCCTGTAGAACATATGAGAATTATTTTCTTGGTCCTTGAAAAACTTGGAATAAGTTTAGAGATAGATAAAAGGGATATTTTTGTTCCTGTTCAGAAAAAGATGAAAGTTGTTACGGATGTTGGTGGCGCAATACCTAAGATAGATGATAGTCCATGGCCTGGATTTCCAGCAGATCTTGTAAGTATAGCACTTGTTATCGCCACTCAGTCAGAAGGCACAGTTTTAATATTTGAAAAGATGTTTGAAAGCCGTCTCTACTTTGTTGATGAATTGATTAATATGGGAGCAAAGATTGTTTTGTGTGATCCTCACAGAGCAGTAATTGTGGGCCCTTCAGATTTACACGGATGTGAGATTGTAAGTCCTGATATTAGAGCTGGAATGGCACTCCTTATAGCAGCCCTATGCGCAAAGGGGAAAAGCACAATACATAATATCAGGCAGATAGACAGGGGATATGAAAGAATAGACCAAAGGCTGTGTTCCTTGGGTGCGGATATTGTGAGGGTTTGATAATAATTTAGCTGTGTTAGATAAAATTTAAAAGTGCACAGTTTAAAGTTTAAAAGTGCACAATATTTAGGTCTTCATTTTTAGCTGTTTGAACACCAACAAGCCTATTGTCATACCAGCACCTGATTTCAGATATGCCAGTTTTCTCATCAGGATAAATACGCAGATTAACCTTACTTCCAATAGGAGCATCGCTAATTTTCAATAAGATGTTGTTAATAGAAATTTTCCTGTAAGGGTTAACGGTTCTATCCATTCTTAAACAGAAGATATCCTTTACAGATTGAAAAGGCGGCTTGATAACAAACGGTCTAAATAACGACTTTTTCTCTTTTAAGGCTCTTTGAAATCTAAAATAAGGCACTTCGCCTGTAGTTGAATGAATACGGTGATAGTTATACTGCCCAACTTCTTGAAATAATATTCTTTTAGCGCCTTGGATATCAACTATATTTTCTCTTGCGCATATTCTGACTAAATGATCCTGTATCCATCGGTAAGGACGCTCAACCTTGCCTTTTGCCTGAGGAGATAGGGCGGGAATATATTTGACATTACAATCATTAAGAACCTGTTTCCACTGGGTGTCTACTTCATCAGTGAGTTTGTAATGTTTGCGCCAAATAGAATCTCTACCCTGCACAAATCGGAATATTGAATGAGAATCAGCATAAATAGAAAGAGGGAAACCGTATTTTAGAAATAAGTCTTGAATAGCCATAATATGAGCCAAAGTAGTCTCTTTTCTGATTAGACCAGCGTATAACATATACCGGCTGAAGTCATCAATGGATGTGATTAAATACCACTTTTCTTGAGCATAGGGCGACCATTTATGGTAAGAGGAATCATGTTGGATAAGTTCTCCTGCGTAATTGGTTAAGACTTCTCGATCATGAGCCTTATGTTTGATCCTTTTAAGATAAAAACCGTGTTTTTTAGCCCGGCTGATGATTGTGGGCAGAGAAACTATTTGTTTTTCTTTAGTTGCAAGCTGGTTTTTAATAAAGCTGTAGTTGTATGATTTAATAGTGGTGTCTTTATCCTTAATGAGTTCTTCCTCAAAAGTTAACTCTTTAAGGATATTCTTTTCGATTGCAGGGTCAATAGCTCTGGGATTTTTCTTCCTGTGGTACTGAATGGAAAAGCCATCGGAATTCTCGCGATACTGCTTAACCAAGTCACAAAAGCGTCTTCTTTTGATATCCAGAATTTCTTGAAGATAGCTTCTTTTGATATCCCCTTTTAGATAACGCCCAATAAGCTCTTTGACTTGATTGTCTGTAAATCTTTTGTGAAGCTGCGCCATGATTTAAACCCTCCCTTTTTAACGCAGAGTTTAAATCATAACTATCTTTAATAATTGTGGAAACTGCCGTTCTGTGGATAACTCTCCGAGTTACCCACATCGCTTGGACAACCTTGCAGGTTGACCACAGTTACCACAATACTGCTGTATTTTATATATCTCTTCTTTTCAACCCCCAAACCCCCATTCTTGGGGGCTTTTTAGGTGTGCACTTTTAAAACTTAAATCGCTTAAAAACTGTGCACTTTTAAATTTTAACTGACA
>JAUSPT010000013.1 GCA_030652805.1 bacterium
GTATCAAGGGCCAGAGAAGACACCGGAGGATTAAGTAGTGCAATAGCGGCAGAGCTATTATCTCTTCCTCGCACAGACCAAGTATATCCAATGGGCAGTAGCAATATCGACCTGAGAAAACGGGTTATGAAGGAACTAACAGGGAAGGATCTGCCATTTTCTAAGATAGGTGCTGGAGCTGTACGAGACGCACTATTAAAAGCCGCCGGTCTTACCAAAGAAGGCAAAGCTGTTGTTGAATATGAAGGCGAAATAAGAACATGGCTTAAATCATTAGAAGCCAAACCAACCGGAGAACTGCCTAAGTATGCCACCAAGAAGGTTACTTTTCAAAAACAGTTAAAGCCAGAAGAAATAGAGGCTATAGAAAATACAGAAGGCGCAGTTTTAGATAAAAATGGTCTTTCATTAGATGTCGTACGTTACCAAAAGCCAGAACAAGCAGGTGAACTTTCTATCAGAGAAGGAGTTTTCTTTTTACCAGAAAAAAAGAGTCCTTATAAAAAATACTACACAACAGGTAAAATTGGATATGGAGGGAGTGAAAGGTTAGAAGGGCGTACTACTTATCGTAATCCATATATGGTCAAGGCATCTTCAGGGGGCAGAGCGCCTAAACTTGTTTATAATTTTATTAACGGTAAAGGTGCTTATGAAAAAATGCGTTCAGACGTTCTAAGAAATGCTTGGACAAAAGGCTTTATTCACAGACCAGATTATAACGGTGTGTCTAATTTATTAGAAAAATATGGTGGCAACTCAGATTTAACAGACGCAATAATAGAGGTAAGCACAAAAGGCAATACACTCCCTTATGCTATTCAAGAACATATTGTAGCAAGTTCTGTCCGAAAAGCAGGATACGATGCAGTTATTGGTTACAATAAAATAGGTGGCAAGATAAGATTGTCTGAAGTCTTTGATGTTAGACCTTCAAGATACCCCTCTAAAATTACATGGGAACATTATTTTGAAGATTTCTATGGACAAGAAAAACCTAAACCTACAGATGTTGTTTATGCCACCAAAGAAGTCAAGCCACAGAAAGCCATTTGGAAAGAAATTTTAAAAGAAGAAAAATTAAACTTACCAGAAGGAGAAATAGGCGATTTTATATTAAATTATGCTCGGATAGCCGATCCTGATTTGTTTATTTCAACATCTGAGATAAAAACTATTGCTATAGATTTAAACTCTAAAATCAAGAAAACAATAGGAAGACTTGAAACAGGTGAGATTGAAGTAGAAAGCCCGCCTGCAATGATAGAAGATTTAAAAAGTGCATCGAAAGGATTAACCGAAGAAATAAGAAACAAGGATGCTAACAACAGAGCAGGATTAATAGTAGAAATAGATAACATAGTTTCAATTAGTCATCGTGTGGATAGTAATATTTTGCCTGTTATCTTTGATTTAGGAGACGGAATAACGGATAGATGGGCAGTAATAAAAGACATCGACAATATTTTAGATTATTTAGCATCTTCAAAAGTAAGGACAAGTAAAGATTTTATTGACAAATTTTATGCTACTAAACAATCCATCTCCGACAGTAACATAACCATATCTCAAGTAAGAGACCTATTCAAACCCCTTCATTCCGGACTGACTCAAGACGATAATGTTTGGGTAAAACTCCGAGGCGGATACGGCTTCCAAGTTAAGAACGTACAATCCATCGCAGAGAACGAACTTGCCTTTGAAATTGGCCGTGGTCGTATGAAAACAGATGGCGAATTAATTGCCGGTAAGTTTGAAGACGATACAATAGAGATAGTCAAAGGAATAGGGGACAGGTGGACGCTTACAGAAGAAGGAATCCACATGTCCGAAAAGGCAGGTCTTATTAGGTCTGATGAAGTATCAGCTCTCACACGCAAAATAAAGTGGCTTGCCCGGGCAGGTAAATTTGAAACACAGAATAAAAACGATATAGGTGGCTTCGAGGATCGGGCAAAGTTCATAATTGAAGGTCTGCATAAGAGGGCAACTTATACCGGAACAACTCAAAAGATACTTAACAAAATAGCTGATTTTATAGATTCATTGGTTAATCTTTTCAAGGCTACTTCGAGGGGGGTAACAAGAGCCTTTGAAAGTGGAGAAATCTTTCAGAGAGAAGCAGAAACTTCAGGCATTAATCAGTTTGCTCAGGATGTGAGTTTCTCTTTGAAGAAGGCTATTGCTAATATTCGAGATAATCCTAAGTTCAATAAATGGTTTAAAAAGAGTCAAGTTGTGGATAAAAATGATAATCCATTGCCAGTTTATCATGGGACTAAAGCTATAATTGACAAATTCAAACATGACGAAAAAAGGTTTGATGATAGACTGATATTCTTTAGCAAAGACCCGGCATTTGCGGAAGAATGGGCAAGAGGCCGACAACCCAATAAGCCATCAAGAAATTATAGTTGGACTGACCAAGACCAGAAAAACTTAGACAAACACTGGAAGGACTTTCATAAGATTTCAGATGAATTATATAAAACAGATAAAGTTAAATGGACTGAAAAATATGATAAATTAAGAGCAACAGAACCAAGAACAAGATATACTGAAGAAAGAGAAGCTGATGTCTCCATATATCCTGTATATATCTCAGCTCAAAACATATTTAATCCAATGAAAGATTATAAAGTAGTTGAACCATTACTAAAAACTATGGAGGGTATGCAGGGTGTTATAGAAAAAGGACTTCATAAAGAAGGTAATTGGATTGTATATGAGCGCAAGGACGTTATCGATCTGCTTGAATCAAAAGGTTATGATGGAATTTATATAAAAGAATCAGCCTTTTCTGGCGCACCACATGATACGATAGCGGTATGGGAACCAACCCAAATAAAATCTATATTCAACACTGGAGCATACGGATTAGATGAGCCTGATATAATGTATGCCGTAGCCGGTAAGCCAACTAAAAAGCTGACTGTTGCTGAAAAAATGCTTGGACTAAGAAAACCCAAAGAAAAAGATATAATTGAAACTTATAAAGAAAAACACATAGCTTTTGAACCTAAAAAATTAAGTCTTACAAAGGAAAATGCCAAAGATTTTATTGCAAAAACTTACACTAAATTTGTCTTTAAAGAATATCCTGCAATTAGATTAGCAGAAAAATCTAAAGACCCTAAAGCTATTCAGCGGGTCCAAGACCAAATAAACAGGGTGTGGGGCAAGGGTGGTATTGTAGAGGTTTTTGTAGCCGGTAAGGGGCCACACAGATTAGATGTTGAAGGCAAGCCTGTATATATCGAAAATACACAGTCTCTTAAAGAAATAGTTAAAGACCTTAATCCTCAAGAATATGAAGATTATGAAACCCTTAGAATAGCTGAAAGAGATGTTGCTCTTGCCAGATTCAGACCCGATATAACAGGAACAGATATTGAAGCATCGACTCAAGTTATCAACGCACTTGAAAGAAAGTACGGAGATAAAATTAAGAAACTTCGAGACACTTCCAAAGCCCAAAGGAAATATGATGATATTCTCTTACAGCTTTTAGTTGAAGAAGGCTGGTTGTCTAATAGGATTTACGAAACTATAAAAGCAAGACCGGAGGCTGAGTTCTACGCTTCGTTTTTACGAGAAATGGAATCTGTCGGAGAGCAGGTTTTTGGTGGTAAAGACCCCCTTAAAAAAATTAGAGGCTCTGAACTTAGGAAAATACCAACTATTGAATCGTCTATTTCTAATACATATAAGACAATTAAATTGTTAGAAACAATAAAGCTTAACAAAGAAATAGTTAATCTTAGAAACCTGACCCCTGATCTTACTGAGGTTATTAAAGAGGTTAAGCCTCATTATATCCCAGTAAAACAAACATTAGAAGCTGAAGTTGACCCTAAAATGAGAGGGGAACTTGATGAAGTTACTAAAGGGCTTGGAGCAACTGTAGAAACTTTAAAAAAAGTAGGCCGTGGTAAATTAGGGCGGTTTATTCACGAAATGAGAGGTCTTGGACTTACTGATGAAGAATCAAATAGAATTGAATTAAAATTTGCT
Organism: bacterium; assembly: GCA_030652805.1. NCBI lineage: Bacteria > bacterium. The sequence goes on from JAUSPT010000013.1 coordinate 4,015, forward strand.
ACTACTGAAAAAACATACGCACATGAATTGGGGCATTTAATTGACAGAAAGTTTGACTTGCAGACCCTACTCATAAAAGGCAGGGGAGAAGAATACGCAACAATTAAGAAAGAATTAAGAAAAATAGCAGACCAAAGAGCAGCGGATGATAGTTCTGCTTATTATAAAAAATACATAAGAAAACGTACAGAACAAGTAGCTGAATTTGTCTCAAGATACTTAACACAACCCGATCAAGCAAGGAAATTAGCTCCGGCTGCTGTAAAGAAATTAGAAGAATTCTTTAATTCCAAACCACAATTAAGAAAATTATTGACAATACGACCTTCGGGACAAGCAATTTTAGCCAAAATGTCAGATGTTTTATTTGCTAAGTCTCCAATACCGCCTAAAAATACAATCATAGTTCCTGTAAATGGCATGAAACATTATTGGCAAATACCAGCAGATGTTCACAAAGCTATAGACTATTACTCACCACAAGAAATGAGCATGGTTATAAAGATTCTATCGGGGCCTGCTCGCCTTCTTCGTGCTGGTGCAACTTTATCTGCTGAATTTATTATGCGTAACCCCATAAGAGATCAGTTTACAGCAATGGTATATTCTAAATACGGGTATATACCTTTTTGGGATTTGGGTCGAGGATTTTTTGAATTAATGAAAAAGGGTGATCTTTATCAAGAATTCAAAGCGGGCGGTGGTGAACAAGCATACTTTACCAGCATGGATAGAACCACCTTAAACATGACTACTAAAGATATTGTTGGTTTTAGGAAAGGATTAAAAACATATAATCCTATTGAATACCTGCGAATAGCCTCAGAAGCGATGGAAAAGGCTACCAGATTGGGGTTATATAAAAGAGCAAGAGCTAAGGGCGCAACTGTTCCAGAAGCAACTGCAGCGGCAAGAGAAAGCACACTAGACTTTCGCAGGATAGGAGAGGAGCGCAGAATTAACCAGATCATAGCTTTTTGGAATGCTAATGTTCAGGGCATAGATATAATGCGTAGGAAAATACACAAATATCCAGGACGTACTTTATTAAGACTCACAATGGGAATAACCCTTCCTTCAATTGCTTTATGGTTATATAACAATAGTGATGATGATCGAAAAGAACGATACAACGCCTTGCCAGGATGGAGAAAGAACTTTTTCTGGAATATTATCATTGAAGATATGCCAGTAATTTCTTTGCCAAAACCTTTTGAATTAGGTCTTATATTTGGTTCTTTACCGGAAAGAATTTTAGATTATATTGCTCTTAACGATCCAAAAGAATTAAAGACTATAGCTCAATCAATAAAAGACGGAACTATGCCAGGACTTATTCCTACAGCGGCCTTACCCATACTTGAAAATATGACCAATTGGAGTTTTTTTATGGAGCGTCCAATTGAAAGCGAAACGATAAAAAGACTTCCTCCGGGCCAAAGGGCACATCAATACACAAGCATTGCTCTCAAGAAATTTGGAAAAGCAATGGATATATCACCTATTAAAATGGAAAATTGGGTTAGAGGATGGACTGGCGGTTTAGGAAAATTTGGACTTGATATTATAGACCCATTATTTAAAACAGATGAGATACCAGAAGTTACAAAACATTGGTACGAAGTAACACCTGGGCTTAAAGGATTTATTGGTAAAGAATTTGTTGGTGGAAAAGATATAACCAATTTTTATGATAATCTTGAAAAAATAACACAAGCAGAACAAGGGTTTAATTTGTTATTTAAAACAGATAAAGAAGAAGCGGATAAGTTTAATAAGAAAACTAATGGAATCAAAAGATTTGCGACTTCATTCAGGAAGACATCTTTAAAGATAGGGAAATTACGAAAAAGAAAATCAGTTATAATGGAATCTAAACAATATACTTCTGATAGAAAGCGTGAACTTGTTGACGAGATAGATAAGAAAATGACAGTGATTGCAAGATTAAGAAATGAGACACTATTAAAACCAATAGGCAGGCAACTGATTCCAGGGATGGTTTCATGGGAATCAAAGGAAAAACCAATCTGGCAAGAGTCAGTGTTTGGAAAGAAATTACCTTGGCAAAAAACCACATTTTAAGGAGAATATTATGGCAAACGTTAGTGCTCCATTCGTTTCCGTTGGATCGGCAATTGTGGGTGTTGTTGAACAAGTTATTGTACCCGTAAGTTGGACGGCAGTTTCAATACCCGCTGACAAAACATGTAAAGAATTAATTATTAGCGAACGGTCAGCGATAAGCTGGAGATTATCTGCCAACTCTGATGGAAGTACATTCTTTACAGTAACAGGGCCTTTATCTATGGAAATTTTCGGCTCAGCAGGGCAGGTTCTGTTTTACGCTCAGACGACTGCTATTTCTGGTGGCGGTTCTGGTTTATTAGAAATTATGCTGGTGAATTGATGATTTCAATGAAAGAACATGTTAAAATTGTCGATTTAGATGTTAGAGCTCAATGTGAGATTTCTTCTCAATGTAATATTTTATTGATCAATACACTGGGTGGCATTGGTGATATTCTTTGTACTCGTTTAATATTTGAAGACTTAAAACAAGTGCCGAAGATAGGAAAGATTACTTTTGCAGTTCCATGTAAGTATTTATCCTTAATCGAGGATTGTCCATTTATAGATCATATCTTAGCAGTAGAGGATTTGAAGCCAAACTGTTATAATCAATATATTTTAGCTAAAGATATAACACAAGTTCCAGGAGAGATAGAATGCAGAACGATGCCCAATGTAACTGAAAATCGAGCTGATATTATAGCAGGATCGATTGGTTTAAAATTAAAAAGTCATCAGGGGCATCTTACTTTTACTGACCAGGAAATAAAATGGGCACAAGAGTATATTGATCAATTTGGAAGTAATAAAAAAATAGGAATTGCTCCTTTTTCAACACATCTTTCAAAGGATTTGGATATATCCTTGGTTGAACAATTAGTTCTTTGGTGCCAAGATAAAGATATTACATCTCTCATTTTTCATAATAAAGAAGTTAATATTGAAGGCGCTGTAATAATTAAAGATTTAACTTTGCGACAGTGGATGGCAGTAGTTTCTTTATTAGATGCTGTAGTAACAGTGTCAACAGCTATGTTCTGGATTTCACAGCTTACTTATAGACCTACTGTTGCTGTTTTTGGATGTGAAGATCTTCAGGTTTTTGGTAAATATCATTTAAACTTATTGTCTGTCCAACGAAGGTCTATTAGAAACATACTAAAATATGCTTCTATAACAGCAAAGCAAGAAGAGATTAAAGAATTCCAGGGAGAGTGGTCGTATTGTCCTTGCTGGGATGCAAGAAAATGTGCCTTTAAAAAATGGAACGACTATCCCCCGTTATGTCTTGAATCAATAAAAGCGGACAAAATTATTGAAAAAATTGAAACTCTTCTTGATGCGCCGAATTTAACATCATGCTTTGATGAAAACTATTTTATGACGCATGGACATCTCGGTTGGTATGATGGAAGTGCGTGGGGAATCCAGAACGAATTCCACAAGAAATACGCAGAGTTTCTCTTGACGGTATTACCGGCAATCCCCGGGAGGTTGCTTGACGTGGGAGGGGCATTCGGAGATTTGGTATATCATTTGCGAGAACAAGGTATCGATGCGTATGGAGTGGAAATTTCCGAGTACGCGGTTGAGCATAGGCATGTACAGACCTTATATCAAGCTGATGTCTCAGAGAAAATCCCTTTTGCTTCAGAATTTTTCGATATGGTCATATCCCGGGATTGTCTGGAGCATATTCCAGAGGGAAAGATATCCGCAACCTTGTTGAATATCAAAAGGGTTTTAAAAATTGGAGGCATGGCTTTTCTGGCAATTGCAACCAATTTTAGAGACAAGGAAACCAAAAAACGATCTAATAAAATATTCAGAGATGCAACGCATGTGACCATCCGTGATTCCACGTGGTGGATTAAGAAATTGGAGCAAACGGGGATGGTAGAAGATCGGGAAACAAGCCGACGTGCTATGGAGTATCCGTTAGCACACGATAATGATTGGAAGATTTTTGTATTTAGAAAAGAGCAGATTTAGCTGGGGGATGGAAGGATCGGAAAATGCTATTGGTCAATAAAATATTTGAAGAGCGGGATTTTCGCTGGCTGCCTGCCATAGATGACATTGACATAATACGTACACTCATGCGAAACGTTGGTCTTTCGCCAGGTTGGGATAACTCGAAAGCATGGGAAATCTCAATGATCTATGAGGCAGTAAAGCGTTGTTATGTTGGAACAAAATTTCTTGACATCGGAGCCGGCCAGGGAATTTTGCCGGTATTATTGAGCACAAAGGGGTACACAGTAACCTGTATTGATACCAAACCCGTGCCGGCGTTTGTGGAATGGTCCAAACAGCTAAGTATAAAAAATGATGAAGGTACTATATTTTCCTTACCGTATCCCGACAGTAGTTTTGATGCAGTAACAAGCGTCTGCGTATTAGAACATATCGCATCATTCCCAGGAGAACCAGAGCGTTGGGCAGAGATAGTTAATCCGACATTGGATGCTCTAATGGAGATCGCAAGGGTATTGAAAACCGGCGGATTAACTAGTCATACAGTCGATTTTTATTTTCCTGAGACGAAAAGCAATTTTGCAGCATATACTAAGAGAATTTTGCTTGAACTTTTCAGTCGCCTTGGTCATGTTTTCAAGGTGACGGGGAAAGTAAACTATGATGTAGATATTGACACCTATTTTTTGATAAATCATCGAGTTCATGAACCGGGGGAAGGTCTGGACAAAGATTTGGACAGATTAAAGCAAGGACTTCTTCCAGAATTTCCTATGACCAAAGCCATCTTTACTTTGCAAAGGATTTGACCATGAAAAAGTTTTTTTTCATTCACGAAGTAAATTGGGAACAAATTATTGGAAACCCCGATGGTTATTCCCAAAATGTAATTAACTGGATAAGGATATTCAGAAATTGGCAGGAGACTACCGAAACCGCTCATTGGGCGGAAACTAAGAGTACATCGGAATATTGTGACCAGTTCGAGGCCGTTATGTTCTGGCTGTTGTGTGAACCGGACAATGAAAAAAAACACGATAAATTTCTTGAAATGTTATCGGGCATTAAACACGCTAAAACAATCGTATATGTTGATGGAGTCGTGGGATGGCAGATGAATCCTTATCCTGTCGCTCTCAAGAAAAAATTTATGGATATTATGTCCATGGCGGATTTTGTTTTTTGCTACGGGCACCCGGAAAGCGACAGTTATTGGCGGGTACTATGTAGAGGATCGGATATTTACAGAATCGACAGACCATTTCCAGTCAGCGTCGGTAAAGTGCATAATATTGAAATTCCTTGGGATGTAGAGGATCAGAAAAAATATGCATTACTGCAATCGCACAAAGGAATAGTCGGGGTAGGAAAATCATTGCAGAACATAAACGAGGAGAGAAATGCTATTTGCAGTCTGGCAGTG
>JAUSPT010000014.1 GCA_030652805.1 bacterium
TGTTGTGTGCTTGTCCAAATATATGCTGTTTGGAATGCCATTTTTCTCTATATACTCCTTGAAACTATCCATCGCTGGCATTGTCCCTTCATAATCATAAAATCCAGCTGATACATCATTCGTTGCGTCATCTATGTATCCCATCAAAACTAGCTCAGGGCCTCTTCCTTCCAGCCAGTCATGATGCGATCCATCCATCTGTACCATTTCTCCAAAACACTCCCTTCGCTCCCGCCACGCACGATGCTCTTTGTGTTTGCGGCTTACTTTCCACTCTCCTTCTGCTATCAGCCACTTCCGTAAAGTTTCATCACTTAGTTTTATCTTATCTATTTCCAAAAGTTTTTCGCTCGCAAGTAAGGGACCAAACCCTTTGTATTTTTCTTTGTAGAGACTTATGATCCTGGCTCTTATCTTCTTAGATATCGCTGCATTTGATGGCTTTCCTCGTGATTTATGCGCGATCCCTTTATCTCCTTCTCTCCGAACTGCTTTTACTATTCTCCTTATCTGTCTCTCGCTTAAATTTAAAACAGCCTTTGCTTCTATCTGCTTTAATTCTCTATCCAGTATCTTGTGAATTACATGCAACCGCTTTAATTCCCTTTGACTCGCCATGATTATGTCCCTTTCTGCCATAATACCCTCCTCTTAAATCGGGTATTATAGCTTCCTTAAAAGCGGACATTTCTATTTTGGCCAAATAGGACATTATCATTTTGGTGTTACAGGCAAAGTATGCCCTTTTACTTTACCCTCCAGTTGATTTGGGCAAACAGGATTTTTACCTATAGGATTAATAATATACGCTTTAGTGCCGGATGGACACTCTAATTTTCCAGGAAGACACTCTGGAACTAAATCTTCCAGAGTACAATTAGCTCCATTCTCTCTCTTATTGCTAGCTGCCCATTTCTGCTTTGCCCATACAATTTTCCTCATATTGGTTAAGCACGTTTCTTTCCTATAAGCTACCTGATCCTTAATATAACTAGGCACTGCCATTACACCCAAGAGTAAAATCACGGCTACAATAATAAGAAAATCTATTCTATCCAGTCTTTTCATGGGTACATCTCATCCTTAACTGTTTCGCCCCCTTGTTCCATTTCAATATATTTTTTCATTTTCTTTATGTGTCTTTCTGCAACCTCAGATTGTGACCAATTTCCATATCCCTTTTTCTTAACAGATTCCCATATTTCCAAAGACTTTTGCCAGTTATGCTGCTTTGCATAGCTATGAGCAAGAATGTGAGAAACATACATTGGATGGTCTTTACACTGCCCAGCTAATGCGAAGTACTTAGCAGCTTCTGCATATAATTTCAACTTATGGTAATAAACCCAACCGCACTCAAAGAATAAATCATACTTATCTTGATTAAATTTTATGCCTTCTTTTAGTATATTAACATCTGCCCAATAGCATTTTTCTTTTATTTCAGGATCCTTTACAGCTGCACTGAGGTTATATCCGATATGCCATGCCCATAAAATCCATGCGTCAAGAAAATGCGGGTCAAGCCATGTAATTGTTCTGAAAATAGGAAACATTTTCTCTTGTTGCTGGTGATCCCAGTAGTAATCTATTCTAAGCCACATTAAATCTACAACAATATCCTTAAAACCAAACAAAGTTGCTCCTAAAAATTCCCCTGCCGGAGCAGTAACTAGTTTTCGTTCTGGATGCAGCTCATCCAAATCCTTATCTATGCTCTTATGCAACGGAATGATTACAACCAGCAATATTAAAATAATAAGAAGAAATATGAAATGTATCTTTTGAGGTCTAAATTTCATACTTCTCTCTTTCTAAAAAATAATATGGCCAGAAGCGTAAATATTATTATATAGTTTAGCCCATAAACAGTAACTTTAAGTATGTGCAGGCCTGATACTGCTGTGCCATGAACAATATCACGATTTATATTAAAATTACCAAAATTGGGTAAAAGGTAATAGGCTCCGTCAAGTACAAATTTCAATATAGCACTGCCTTTTGAGGCCAGATGTCTAAGATACTCAAATATATTTCCTACAATGTAGATAAATAGTGTTAAAGCTATACTTATCCACATGGTAGAAAATGTTGAAAACATAATAGCAATAGAACTAAGTAGGGATAAACTGATAAAAATTAGAAACATAGCTTTGAATATTTCAAAATTCAGTACACGCTCCTTTAGATAAAGCACACTTAAAAACACACCAGTCATAAAACAGAGATTAATGAATAAGGCAAACATTGCGCCAGATAGCTTTCCTAAAATAAGCTCATATCTGTGAACTGGTTTAGAAAGCACCGCATATATTGTTTTTTTTCCCAGTTCTTCAGTAATTAATCTTGCTCCAAGAATAACCGCTATCAGCAGCCCAAAAATTGTTATAAAGAAAAACCCCATATCTTTAATCATTTTCATCTCTTCCCGCGGAGTAAAAAACGAAAACATCTTTGTGCTTCCAATAGTAACTAGAGCAAAGATCAACATAATGTTAAACATCTTTCCTCTCAACGCTTCCTTAAAGGTATTTTTTGCAATTGCAATGATTCTCATTTTTTTCTCCTCATAACGTTCTAGGTATTATTGTATAAAACTTTTTCAATGTCTACATATTTGTCAACAACAACATCCATGCTTTTACGTCCTGAAGTATATGGTATTATACCCAGTATTGGTACCCTGCCAAAAGCTCTTATAACCTGGGGATTTGTTTCCTCAGACATCTGAATATTTCTGCTAGCCTTGTTTATAATAATGCCTATTACATTAATGTGTGCTCTTCGTGCATAATTTAGAGTCAGGAGAGTGTGGTTAATGCTTCCCAGCCCTGCTCTTGCAACAACTATAATAGGAAGCTTCATATCTCTGGCAAGATCAGAAATCATATAATTGGATGTTATTGGTACAAGAAATCCGCCACATCCTTCAACGATTAAAAAATCGTATTTATCTGTAAGGTTTCTAAAAGAGGTAAGTATTTTTTTCTTGTATATTTTCTTTCCTTCAAGCTTTGCAGCAACATACGGAGCTAAAGGATGTTGCAATATATAAGGATTGATATGGCTGTAAGTGTCTTGAATTTTACTCATTCTGATCAGATATTCAGTATCCTTACCAACAAGTTTGCCTTTTTTATATTTCCCTCCTGTTTCAACAGGCTTCATAACACCCACATTTATCCTCATGTTACGAAGTAGTCGAGCCAATCCTCCAGCTATAACAGTTTTGCCAACTTCAGTATCAGTACCTGTAATAAAAACGCCTTTTCGCATGTTTTTCATTTCAACCTGCCTATTTTTGACCTTGTGCAATCAGTATGTCGTAAGTTGCAAAAATCTTATTATTCCTGGAATATTTTTTCGTATACACTTCTTTCATTTTGTTCATTAGTCTTCTATTGCCCAATCCATCTCTTGAGCTATACAGATGATTGTGAGATCCTATAGACCTAAGATAGGTCAACAAATTCATAACATTATCATAATATATCCTCTGCGTAATTCCTCCTACATTAACACATCTAAATCTATTAAGAAGACCAACAAGTTTTCCTTCATCAACAAAGCTCAGGCAATGAGAACTTGGATGTTGTGTACCTATAATATTATGCGCCTCTATAAAGGAACTACCAAGTTCGCACAATGTCTCTCCTCCAAACATTGAAAAAAGGAATTTCCCTTCTGGTTTTATAACTCTATATAATTCACTTATCCCTCTGGAATAGTTTTCCATCCACTGATATACAGAATTTGAAATTAGTATATCAAACATATCATTCTTATACGGTAAAAATTCAGCATCTGCCTGCACGAAACTAGTTCTATTAATATGCTTTTTTGCTGAGGATATTTTGACCATTCCAAAGGCAAGGTCAACAGCATATATTTTTGCGTTTGGAAACGTATACTGAAGCTTATCGATAAGATAACCAGTTCCTGTTCCTACGTCCAGTATTCTCAAGACACATTTAGACTTATCCAGCATTGAGACCAGTATATCTGCGATCTTAAACTGCAGTTCAGCAATATTATTATACGTTGAAGCACTTTTCGAAAATGAGGACTTCGTCCACTGTTTAAAGTTCATAATCTCTCAAAAATCCATCCAATAAATTATTAAACTCCTCATGTTTTGTTACAAATGGAACATGCCCTGCACTCTCAAACGCATAAAGAACAGAATTTTTTATTTTGCTATGCATGTAATCTGCACAGGCATAAGGACATATCATATCCCCTTTCCCATGAATTAGGAGAGTAGGAACTTTTATAGAGTGTAATTTATCTCTCAGGTCACAATTTCTAAGTAATAGTAGGTTCTGTAACATTGTATTTTTGTTACATAGATTTGATGACTCCTTTATTAAATCCAAATCTTCTTTTTTAAAATCTGCATTCTTCAAAATAAGACTTGCAAAATTGCTTAACATTCTCACAGGTGATTTCCTGAACTTATTGATAAAGCTTTGCATGACAATGTGTGATATACCCGCATCATAATCCTCCGAAGCAACAAATTTTGCAGGAGTGCTCACAAGAACAAGTTTTTTCACATACTCAGGGTATTGAAATGCAAAATTAATAGCAATCATGCCACCCATTGACCAGCCTACAAGGTTAATGTTCTTTAATTTTAATTTTTTTATAACTCCAAGCAAATGTTCTGTATGTGCTCTCATACAGCCTCCTTTGAGAGATACAGCAAGAGTCCTATAATTTTGCCTGAAATATTTGAGTTGATAATTCCAAATAGTTTTAGAAGTTCCCCAGCCAGGAATAAATAAAAGAGGAGGGCATAAATTAGTCATCTGTATTCAATTATATCTTCTCTAAAATAAAGATGTCGCAGACAAAACTTAATAAAATTCTATCTGCGACACACAAAACAAAAGACAGGTAATTATTTTTTACCCATTATCCGATACATACCTGTACCGCAGCACGGACAAACGCCTTTCATTGCTTTTCTGCCATTCTTCATTGTAACTTCCTTGGCATCTTTCATTTCTTTCTTAGCCTTGCACTTCACACAATAAGCTTCCATGATACATCTCCTTATGGTTTTTAAAACAACATTGGTCTAAGTTTATCATCCCATTACCAAAAGTCAATCTAATTATATCTGGAGTTTGGAAATGGTAAGATACATCCTTACCCCCTAGGTGGAGGATACAAGGGACCCCATCCCGACAGCTTTCGGGATGGGGTCAGGAAAATATTAATAGTATCTGCGAAAATATTTAAGGAGATAAGGAAAGAAGCATCATGTTTCAAACGATGGTTTGCAGGACTGGTTCCAAGAGAACGAAAGCCAAGAAAGAAACAGATAGATGAGAAGACTATCGCTATCCAAACTAATGAAACCGCATATTACGAGCAATACGCGCCGGTTACTGTTTGGCCTGCCCCGAACCAGAGTAATCTCGGTTCAGGGCCTGCGCGGGACAGTCTCTCCCATAAATGGCGAAGGGTTAAAGAATGGGATGACTACATTAACGATCCTATGGAGAAAAACGGCAATGAAAAAGGGCACATAGTATATTAAGATATCTTCCTTAAATTTTCCCCAAATAAAGAGGAGGATATCATTATGTGCCCAGTGCGATACTATCAAATTATGAGGAATTGTAAAGATAAAAGGGCTCACCGTTACCAGATGGTAC
>JAUSPT010000015.1 GCA_030652805.1 bacterium
ACTCCTCAAGCAGATGCGCGAAAAATCCGGATTTACCCAGGAAGAACTGGCAATTAAACTGGATACTAAGAAATCTGCAATATCAAGAATAGAAAACCATGCTGAAGATATTCGGCTATCGACTCTGGAAAAATACGCGCGTGTTCTCGGGATGAAACTTCAAATCAGTATCGCAAATAACTGATATCCCTTTCCATTTTTAAATCTATATTGCGTACCTAACAGCGGGCTACGTATCGTCGTTTCATTAGGTCTTGACAATAGGATAATCCCTGAGTGCCTAAATTTTCTTGGACACGATTAGAGTTAAAATAGACTCTAAACAGAAAGGAAGAGAGAATTATGACAACAGTAGGAGAAGGGATTAAAACCGAAGTTAGCCCTGGGATCAAACGTCGTTACATAAGCAGAGAATACAAAATGAAGATCCTGCAGGAATATAACAGTTGTACACGAGTTGGTGAAAAAGGAGAGTTGTTGCGACGTGAAGGTCTCTATTCGTCATCGGTCACTGCTTGGCGGCGGCAGTTGCTGAAAGGTAGTTTAGATAATCAGCGACTGTTAGCGATTGAAGTAGAAAATCAGCGGTTAAGGCGGGAATTAGACATCGCCCAAAAAGTCATTGATGTTCAAAAAAAAATCTTAGACATCTCCGAACTTGGTTTAAACAGGAAATAAAAGATGTTTATATTAAATCAGTTCAGTTTTTGGGCCTGGATATAGATATGAAAACATCCTGTTATTTAATGGGAATATCGCGCTCCACCTACTATTTCTGGCAGAGTAAAAAGGAAGATGAGAAGCCGTGTCCCCGCAAGCAATATAGCGCCAGTCATGTGATGAGTGATTTCGAAAGGGCGTTCGTAATATCGTTGCTGTTATCCGAAGAATACATGGACAAAACGCCTTATGAAATCTATTTCAGTGAACTGGACCGGGGGAATTATTACTGCTCAATCCGCACGATGTATCGTTTGTTGGCGAAGAGGGAACTGGTCGTTGAACGGCGGCGGGGACATCGGCGGATGAATTATTCTAAGCCGGAATTGCTGGCGAACAAGCCGAACCAGGTCTGGAGTTGGGATATTACCAAATTGAAAGGTCCGCAGAAATGGATGTTTTACTATCTGTATGTTATTCTGGATATTTACAGCCGATATGTAGTCGGTTGGCTGATTGCCCGGCGTGAATCGGCCCTTTTGGCCAAGGAGTTGATCGAAGTCACTTGTGATCGACAGGGTATCGAGACCAATCAGTTAACCATCCATTCGGATCGCGGCGCTCCCATGAAGTCAAATAGCGTGACTCAATTAATGGATACACTGAATGTGACGAAATCCTTAAGCCGTCCCCACGTGAGTAATGACAATCCTTATTCGGAGAGTCATTTTAAGACATTGAAGTATAGACCGGACTTTCCGGAACGTTTTGGCTCGATACAGGATGCACGCGAAATATGTAGAAAATTCTTTGAATGGTATAACTGCGAACATTATCATTCCGGATTAAATTATCTGACGCCTTATAGCGTTCATTATGGTGAGAGCATGAAAAGTGTTCAACAGCGACAACAAACGCTCAGCGAGGCTTATAGACGCTTTCCAGAGCGGTTTAGAAATGGCAAACCGAAAGTGTCAGGTCAACCAATTGAAGTATGGATTAACAAACCCGAGAAAAAGGAAAATCAAATGATAACTCTAAACGTGTCCAATTTTTCTTGACATTTAGCGAAGCAGGCCGGATAAAGTACATCAGACTACTTCAATAGACAGGTTCTTTCTTGAAGAACTGAGAGGATTAATAAGCGGTAAAAGAATTGCTTATTTAGATGTTGGCTGTGCAGATGGCAGAAGAACTAAGAGGTTTTCCAACGAACTGGAGGATTTTTGCCAAATTGACAGACTTTGTGCAATCGACTACTCAAGAGAAATGGTTGCAGAAGCACAAGGAATTCTGGGACATTCAAACGTTGCATGGGGAAATATTACTGATTTACCTTTTCAGGCTGAATTCAATGTAGTTACCTGTATGTATGGCGTTATTGGACATTTACCGGAGGATTTGATTCAACAAGCTATTAATAATCTATCTCAGACTCTCGTAGATGGAGGCATTCTCTGCATAGATGTTCTTGGAAGAGATCAGAAGTTTCTTAAACAATACCGTTATAACGAAGTCAATAGTAATCATGGGAAATATGTTGCATATTTTGTTAAAGTAGGAGGGAGTCCGTTAATGAATGGCAAAGACCAGCGAATAGTCTATACTATGCGGATGTTTACTCCGGGAGAAATAAAAACTTACGCTAAGAATGCAGGTCTTAGACCAGTAGCAGATAAAGAAATTTATCCGGTTGAAAGAGGGGTTGATGAAATGGAATATGCATTAGTACTTAAAAAAGAGTGCTAACAAATCTATTTGTTTGCTTCGATAGAATATCCATACCAATTTCGTTAATGAATTTTATGATAAGAAATTTTACATTGTATAACACTGTGTATAGCGCATTAAAACGTGTCATACACCAAGACCGTTATCCTCAACCTCTTTTCCACATCCATCGTCAATCTGATATACTCTCAAAACGCCATAACTTTGCTT
>JAUSPT010000016.1 GCA_030652805.1 bacterium
GGTAAGTTGTATAATTAAGTGCCCAAACATAGATAAAAAGTGACTCACAGCTAAAACCTCTATATAATGTTAAGTGAACCAGACAAAACATTAGGAGGAATAGCATATGAGTCAATTACATTGTAACACTGAATCACGAAAGGGTAAACATGTGACAGAGAGAGAACGCTACCAGATAGAAATACTGTTGAAAGAGAGACTGCGCCCCATAGACATCGCTAATCGCCTGGGAAGAGACCGTAGAACGATTGAGAGGGAGCTCTCCAGGGGCAGGGTGAGGCTATTGAAGACGGATTTGACATATCAGAATACGTATTGTGCGGATACGGCCCAACGAAAGTATTTAGTAAGTGGTCAGAACAAAGGTCCGTGTTTAAAAATAAGTCATGATCATAGGTTGGCTGAGCATATTGAGAATAAAATTAAGAACCATAAATACTCGCCAGACGCTGTAATCGGAGAGATAAAGAATAAAGAGCTGCAATTTGAAGCCAGTATCTGTACAAAAACGCTATACAACTACATAGACAGAGGTGTTTTTGCAGGGTTAACAAACAAGGGAGATGTTTATGATACTCTAAAAGTGGCCCATTAATAGGATAATATCAATTGAAAAATGGTCCAGTATTTTAATACTAATCCCTTACTGTTATAATGGCAGTAAAGGGGTGGGATGGAGTGATTAAGATAATGGACAAGCACGCAATAATAAAGCTAAAGCAACAAGGTGTATCCAATAGAAAAGCTGCCAAGATTTTAAACATCAATCGTAAAACAGTAGCAATCTATTGGAATGAGTACAAGAATAATAATGCCCTGTTGAATGCATTAGACGTTAATGAAAAAGAAGTACAAGAAGCACAAGAAAAAATATGCGAGGCACCAAAGTATAATGCTCAAAATAGAAAACCCAGAAAATACACAACAGAAATCGATTCTAGGTTAGACGAAATCCTAGAGAGTGAATCTGAAAAGTGTAAAGAGTTAGGTCGACATAAACAACAGCTGACTAATTTGCAAATTCATCAACTGCTAGTCAATGAAAAATTTGATATTGGATATACAACTATTACAAATAAAATCAAAGAAAAAAGAAACAAACCTAAGGAATGCTTTATTAAACAATCATATGATTTTGGGCAAAGACTTGAATATGATTTTGGCGAAGTGAAGTTAGAAATAAACGGGGAGATCAGTACCTATCATTTAGCTGTACTATCTTCACCAGCTGCTAATTTCAGATGGGCGTATCTATATAAGAATCAAAAGCAAGACGTCTTTATGGATTCTCATGTGCGTTTCTTTGATATGTTAAATGGCGTGTATTCAGAGATCGTGTATGACAATATGAGAAATGTCGTTTCGAAATTCATAGGTAAAACTGAAAAAATCCTCAATGAGAATTTACTGAAATTGTCACTCTACTACGGATTCGATATCAACGTTACTAATTGTTTCAGTGGGAACGAGAAGGGTCATGTAGAGGGCAGCGTGAAGATAATAAGGAACAAAGCATTTGCGTTAACTTATAAGTTTAAGACATTCGATGACGCACGTGAATACTTGGATACTATTTTGATAGAACTCAATAATGACAGTACTATTTCTCAAGAAATAAAACATCTTCAACCTACAAAACCAAAGCTTGATCTTGCAACAGTTACAGTGCAAAAACCCAATAAATATAGTTTTGTACGAGTTGATAACAACCACTATTCAGTACCTGAATATCTTGTAGGACGTGTAGTAACAATCAAGAAATATTACGACACAATAGGCTTTTATTCAAACAACATACTCGTTTGTGAGCACAAAAAAATAGATGGCCATAACGAGATAAGTATTGAAATTAAACATTACTTAAACTCATTAAACAAAAAACCAGGTGCAATCAAGAACTCCCACGCCCTAAAAAGCATACCAAGGTTAAAAGCCATCTATGATACTAATTTTAGCAGAAACACGAGAAAATTCATAGAGATCATTCAAGAAAATGATGATAAACCAATCGAAGAAATAGTATTGATTCTAGAAACATACAATAAATCTCATATCGATATTATTCCATCTATACAAATCGATAAAACTGCACTTAGCAACATCGCTACAAGGCAAGTATCTAGATATAACGAATTGTGTTTATCGGAGGTGGAATAAATGCAGATACAAGAAATGGCCCATATACTGAAACTACCCTACATAAAAACCAATTATCAAATGCTTCTTGATGAGGCAAACCATACAAACATGACCTACCGAGAGCTGATAAGTCGTCTACTCGAAAGAGAATTAGAGCTAAGACTTGAAAATGGTTTGAAACATAGGCTCAGAAGGGCTAGATTCCCTCTTGACAAGTACTTAGAGGACTTTGACAAGAGTAAGTACCATAAGAAATTCATACCGAAATTCGAAGAATTAGAAACGTTGCAGTTCATTGAAAATAAAGAGAATATAATCTTAATAGGATCACCAGGTTGTGGAAAATCTCATTATAGTATTGGACTTGGTATCAAGGCGTGCTTGGAAGGTAAAAGTGTTTTGTTTATCTCTGTACCTAACTTAATAATAGAGTTAAAAGAAGCAATGAGTGAAAGCAAACTATCGCAGTATAAAACCAAATTTGAAAAGTACAATCTTGTTGTTTTAGACGAACTGGGATACGTATCTTTTGACAAAATTGGTTGTGAAATACTATTTAATTTATTATCAAACAGAAACGATAAAGGATCAATAATCATAACAACAAACTTAGCTTTTGATCGCTGGGAGGAGATTTTTAAAGACCCGATGCTTACTGGTGCAATTGTAGATAGACTTGCTCACAAATCACACATCCTAGATATTTCACGAGAAGTAAGTCATCGATTTGAAGAGACAATGTCATGGCTAAAACCAACTAAATAAGTGGACCTTTTTTCAACTGTAACGTGGACCACTTTTGAGTTGACAAATACAGGTGTTCCCGTCAGTGCATCGAAGAACTTGTCTGCCCGGGCTAAAATGACTGTATTTGCACTGTTCCAACCTTTTTTTGAAATCTCTACTGCAGTTTCAAAGCGGGTTTCTCCATATATTCTGCGAACGGTATTCTCTGCCCCTGCGGTCGGAGAAAACATAAATAAACTGCAGATTAATAAAGCCGCTAAAAATGCGTTTAAAAATATTTTATTCTTTGCCATAAAAATATTGCCCTCCTCAATTATCTCTTTCACCATTTATACATATTTAGCATTATAATGTAATTCCATAAATTTAATGTAAAATCCTTCTATTATAACTCAATTTCAATTAAAACCTATGACTTGTTTTTTCACAATTTTGCTTGCCAGGGCGGAAATTAATAAAGTTAAATCACGTTATTTCCTCCCCATCAGAACTACTGTCTTCTATCTACAGTGCATTTTCCCGGCTGAACTTTTTCAGAGTCCAGAGATAATTAAGAGGAACTAATTGGTTCTTCAGTTATAATTGGGTGCAATTACCACTTTACAAAATTACATATTATTAAAGGAATTACTTCAATAATGTGGAAATTATTCAATGGAAATAAATTATTAAGGGGTGATCTAAAAGAATGTGTAAAAAAATCTCTAAATTCCTGCTCTTTTGTATAATCCTCTCGTATTTTCTTGTAGGTTTTAATACAAATACCAGTGAAGCTACGGACAAGTATGATCGCATTGCCGGGAATAACCGCTACCTTACTGCAGTAGAAGTGAGTAAGAAGGGTTGGCCGTCGTCGGCAGATACAGTTCTTCTGGCGAGAGGGGATGTTTTTGCCGACGCCCTGTCAGCAGTGCCGCTGGCACACAGTCTCAATGCTCCAATCTTGTTAACCCAACCGGAAAGGCTTCCTGAAGAAACCATGAAGGAAATAGAGCGCCTGAGGCCTGCAAAAATATACATTTTGGGTGGCACTTCAGCCATTAGTTCTGAGGTGGAAGATTATCTGCTTTACAAGGGTCAGGAAGTTGAAAGAATTGGGGGAGTAGACAGATTTGAAACTGCTGTTATGATTGCCAACAGACTAGCCCCCCAGGGGGCAATTACAGCAGTGGTTGTGTACGGTTTTAACTTTCCCGATGCTTTGGCTGCTGCTTCTTACGCTGCAGCAGCGGGCATGCCAATTTTGCTGACCGACACCCTGCAAACTCCTGAGGCTACTCTGGATGCTATCAATGACTTAGACATTCAGAATGTAATTGTGGTGGGTGGTACCCAGGTAATTAGCAATGAGGTGGTAAAAAACCAGTTTCCCAATGCTATCCGGGTGTGGGGTGGCGACCGGTACGAGACAGCGGTGGCTCTGGCGGAGCATTTTCAGCCTTCGGGGGATTTGGTATTTATTGCTACCGGCCTGGACTTTGCCGATGCCATTACTGGGGCAGTGCTTGCTGCCAAACAGAATAGGGGAATGCTCCTGGTAGGCCGATCTGCACCGGAGGTAGTAAAAAATTATTTTTTACAAAAAAATATTCAGTCTGCGACTGTCTTGGGTGGAACTAATGCGGTCAGTAAAAATATAGCTGATAGTCTATTTAACCTTTCAGGGTTAAAGGTGATCTTTACTACTTCCTCTCAGCTCTATTCCAGCCCCGGAGGCGGAGCTGTTTTGAGGTATCCTTATCATGGATATGTCACAGAGGTTCTGGAGGATAATGGTCAGCATCTAAAAATCAGGTTTGGCAGTAAAGAGGGGTGGGTCTCCCGGACACATGTAGAAGTAACTGATAAAGAGAAGGATTATATCCGCCTGGGATGGCAGTGGATGAGTGGAACGGATATTAAGTTTTTACAGAGGAGCCCGAATCAATCGGGATACAATGTCTATGCTCCCGTTATGTATGGAGTGAACGAGAGTGGCATTTATACCTTGAAGAATTACAGCAACAATATTGCTCTAGCCCGGCAGAAGGGTTATCAGGTTTGGCTTACTGTACAGCAGTTTGGGATAAGCCCTAATCTTCAAAGCTCTCTCATTACACAGATTGTGGATAAGGCTCGGGAACAAGATGTGGATGGAGTGAACATAGATTTTGAAGGAATGGGGCTAGCAAACCGAGATAAATTCACCAAGTTTATTCAGGATTTGTATAAGGAGATGAAGAAAAACGATCTTACATTAACGGTGGACGTGGTAAGACCAGCCCAGTCTGTTTATTCTTTGTGCTATGACCGAAAAGCCCTGGCACAGGCCAGTGATTACTTAATTCTCATGGCCTATGACCAGCACTGGTCAACCAGTCCTGATGAGGGATCGGTGGCGGATTTGCCCTGGACGGAGGATTCCATTGTGAAGGTTTTATCAGAGGGAGTGCCGGCACAAAAGCTTATATTGGGTATTCCCTTCTACAGTCGGAATTGGAGGGTGGGGATTAAGCCTTTGGAGGGAAAGGTGATTGTTACCGGAGACCCCGTGAATATACGCTCTGCTCCTAATACCACCACCAGCATAAAACTGCATACAGCTTCACGTCATGAATTTT